>NZ_JACOOO010000013.1:0-147833 GCF_014287825.1 Clostridium hominis | reverse complement strand
TCAGATATGGATTTTTCACAATATATAGCTAAATCTATATCACTTCTATCTCCATTATCTCCACGAGTCCTTGATCCAAATAAAATAACTTTATTTATTTCACTATGCTTTTTAGAAATCTCTATTATCTCATTTAATATAACTTTATCTAAATTCATATTTAGCAGCTACTACTACTTTACCTTTATTATATACCACTACCCTTTAATTATAAACAAGTTTACCTATAAATTATTTAAAACACCTCTAAGGTAACTTCATTATTTGCTTCTACCTTAGAGGGACATATTTCACATATTTAATAAATTTTTGAGTAATTAATAAATAAAACAGAAATACTAATTATTGAGGTGATTATATGAAAAAAAGATTTTTTATCTTACTATCTTCATTAATTATAGTTTTAAATTTTATTATATTAACTGCTCATGCCGATGTTCCTATTCATCCTATTAATGCAGTTTATAAAGAAGGAATTTATAAACTAAGTCCAGCTGATAAAAGCTCCTATGCTCTACAGTTTCAATTTTTAAATACTGATAAAGATTCTGCAATAATAGTATTAGATCAAAATGCTGACATAGTTTATAAGAATATTAATTGTAATAGGAAATGTAATGCAGGAACTATTACAAATAAGAATACTATTATTTTAATTACTGATGGTGAAGTTGCTCTTTACTTCACCAAAGAATAATAAATTGAAATATGAAAACCTCTAAGTGCATTCTATTAACACTTAGAGGCCTTTTATTATTTTTTTGAATTAACAGCCTTATGATAATACTGTCTTGGCGTCATTCCAAACTCCTTTTTAAAAGCTCTAAAAAAGTGAGTATATCCTCCAAATCCGCATTTAGAATATACCTCAATTATAGGAATGTTTTTTTCTATTAACTCTTTTGAGTAAGATAATTTTCTCTTTAAAATACAGCTATGTATAGTCATATTAGTAGCATCTTTAAATATTTTTGAAAGATGAAACTTATTCATAAAAAACTCTCTTGCTAAATCATCTAATGTAATCTCTTCAGACATATGGGTATTTATGTAAATAAAAATATCATCTATAATATCTAGCTTGTCATAAATTCTCTTTTTATTTAATCTACTTTCTATATATCCTCTATTAGTAATAGCTAAGAGTATTATTAATGTAGCCCTTAAAATCTCCTCTTTCCCAAAGCCCTCCATTTTTTCATAGCATATTAATCTAGTAGTTAAGGATTTTATTAACATATATACTTCACTACTAGCTCGAACTATTCTAATATTGCTATCTCTTGCTTCAATAAAGCAAGTTTCCAAATTGCACTCTTCTGATGATATACTTCTAACATATTCTGGGTGAATATAAATTAAAATAATCTCACCTTTGTTATTAACTTCATTATCAACCTTTATTTTAAGATAGTTATCGTTTTCTAATACAACATAGTCATCCTTTTCTACTGAAAAAGTTTCATTATTATCTTCCATAATATATTTATTATTTTCAATGTATATTATTTTATAAAAATCACTTCTTGGTATAAATACTTGCCTATTCTCAATTGTTAATTTTTGAACAAAAACCTTATTATTGATTATATCCATAGATAATCCTCCCATTAACTACTTTTAAACCTCTTTAATTATACCAAATTTTTGATAGTTTCGCCCCAATAAATGTAAGTTTTAGAGCATTTTATCTTGTTATAATAAGGATAAGGTTAATATTTTAACTATTTTATACGTTGCAACTATAAATATATTAACAAAAGTTATTTTTAAATATAAAAAACTGGGGGAATACATAATGAATAAATTTTTAAGAAAAGCTTCTATTTTATTATCACTTTGTATGATGACATCTTTAGCTGCTTGTACATCAAACAATAACTCAGCTGTAAACGGTAATAATGCTACAACTGAATCTTCTTCTGAATGGGATAAAGAAGTAAATCTATTAGTAATCGGTGCTGGCGGTTCTGGTTTAACTGCCGCTGTTGAAGCTGCTACTAATGGAACTGAAAATATATTAGTAGTTGAAAAACTATCTTCAATTGGTGGAGTAACCGCTCTATCTCAAGGTGTTATTGCTGGTTACGATACTCAAATAGCTAAAAAGCTTGGAGTTAATGTAACTAAAGAGGAACTATATGATATTTTAATGGGAAATGCTACTTATAGATTAGATCCAAAATTAGCTTCTATAACTGTAGAAAAATCTGGAGAATCTATAGATTGGTTAATAGATACTGTTGGCGTTCCATTTGATGAAGAAATAAGAGTTGGATATGGACCACTTCAAATGATGCACGTTATGACTGGTGGAGGAAATGCTATAGTTGAACCTTTCAAAAAGGCTTTAGAAGATAATAATGTTGAGCTTATGCTTGAAACTCCTGCTACTAAACTTTTAAAAGATGATAATGGAAATATCACTGGAGCTATTGTTGAAAACGAAGGTAAAGAGCTTAAAATTAAAGCTAAAGCTGTAGTTTTAGCTACTGGTGGATATGCTGGTAATAAAGATCTACCTGGATTGCTTAACCCTTCTTATCAAGGAATGTTACCTGTTGGATTTGCTGGGAATACTGGTGATGGTTTAATTATGGGTAGTGATGTAGGTGCTGCAATTGGACATACTGATCACTTAATGGCTGTATTAAAAGATTACGAAATACTTTCAGAAAAGAATGGTAATTCAGCTACTGCTTCTGTAAGTGCTTATGTAAAAGCTGATAGCTTAATATTTGTTGGTGCTGATGCAAAAAGATTTATGGATGAAAAAGCTGCTGGATTTATGAGTCAAGAATTAAATCAACCAATATGGGATCAAATGAAAAAAGATGATATGCCATATGTTTGGGCAATTACTGATGCAAAAGGCTTAGAACAAACTAAATCTAAAAGAGGTTTAGACTTAGAATATATTACTGCTGATACTGTTGAAGATCTAGCTTCAAAAATGAACTTAGATCCATCAACATTAAAAGCTACTGTTGATGCTTGGAATACTTCTGCTACTAACGGTGTAGATGCTGACTTTAGGAGAACTGCTGGCTTAACTCAATTAGAAGCACCTTACTATGCTGTTGCTATAGCTCCTGCTCATATCATAACTTATGGTGGAGTTATCAGAAATGAAAATGCTGAAGTATTAAAAGCTGATGGCACTGTATTAAATGGATTATTTGCTTGTGGTGAAGTTTCTGCAAACTCTGCATATATGGGATTCACTATTTCGAATGCTATAACTTGGGGTAGAATCGCAGGTGCAAGTGCTTCTGACTACATCAAAAACGGTCCTAAAGCTCCTGTATCTGAAAATACTACTGAAGAAAAAGAAGAAGCTACTGCTGAATCTTTCTCATTCAACCCAGGTACTTATGAAGGTACTGCAAAAGGTAACGGTGGAGACTTAAAAGTTTCAGTTGTTGTAGATGAAACCTCAATAAAAGAAGTTACTGTTTTAGAACATTTAGAAACTGAAGGATTAGCTGATCCAGCTTTAGAAAAAGTCCCTACTGCAATTGTTTCAGAGCAATCATTATCAGTAGATACAGTTACTGGTGCAACAGTAACATCAAATGCAATAATAGATGCTGTTAAATCAGCATTAGAAAGTGCAAAAAAATAAATTAGCCCCTAAAATCAATTAACATAAGAAAATCTCTACTAATCTTTTAAAAAGTTAGTAGAGATTTTTATTTAATAAGTTGTTGCATTTTTCCTAATTACATATATCTCTTAAATTTATCTATTACTATTATAAAGATAATCAATACTTTTCTTAAATCTTTCAAGCCCTTCCTTTAATTTAGAAAGAGGACAACCACAATTTAATCTTAGATACTTTTCACTACCATATACTTCGCCTTTCATTATCCCTACTCCGCCGATGTTTACTAGGGCATCTTGAATCTGATCTGCTGTAAATGGTAACTCTCTACAATCTATCCAAGCTAAATATGTTCCATTTGGTTTTTTGAATTTTATATCCTTAAAGTTTTCTTTAATAAAGTTTTCTATATAATCCATATTATTATTTATATATTGGACTAATCCATCTATATAGTAATCACACTCATTATAAGAAACCATTGTAGCGTACATCCCTAAAATACTTACTGAGTTTAAGAAATCCTTAGTTCTTGTTTGATGTATAAATAAATCATTTATATTATCGTCAGGAATTATAGCATAAGAGCCAATTAATCCTGGATAATTGAAAGTTTTACTTCCTGAAGATACTAGATATATTTCATTATAAGTTGTAAGGTAATCAATTATAGGAGTATGCCTATGTCCTGGCATTACTATGTCAGCATGAATCTCATCACTTATTATCTTTACATTATATCTCTTGCATATATCTACAATCTTTCCTAATTCATCCTTAGTCCACACACGACCTGTTGGATTATGAGGTGAGCATAGTAAAAATACTTTACATTCTTTAACCTTTTCTTCAAATTCATTAAAGTCTATAAAGAATTCTCCTTCTTTTTCATGAAGTTCAACTCTTACTAATTCTCTATTATTTTGCTCGATAACATTTATAAATGCATCATACATAGGATTAAAGGTACCTATTTTATCTTTATCTTTGCTTAAAAGTCTTAATAAAAGTGAAACAGAATACATTACTGAAGGTGAATAAATTACCCACTTCTCATCTACATAGCTATTAAATCTTCTTTTAAAATATCCTGCAATTGAGCCTTTATAATCATGGTGATTCCACCTTGAATATCCATATATCTGATGCTCTAGGGCTTTATTTAACTTATTATATACAAGCTCTGGTACTGTAAAATCAGTATCAGATATTGAAAATGGAATTAAATCTGCCTTATTAAAACGATCTTGAATATAATCCCACTGTGTACAATAAGTATTTAATCTATTATGAACCTCATCAAAATTATGCTTCATATACTATACCTCCAAAATTATCATATCTTTTGTAGTTTGATTTAACGGTATACCTCTTCCCCCTGAAATCAACACATCATCTTCAATCCTAACTCCACCTAAGCCTTCTACATATATGCCTGGCTCACAAGACATTATCATATTATCCTTTAAAATAGTTTTTGAGTTTTGATTTAAAAATGGATACTCACATCCATCTCCTATACCTATACCATGCCCTAGTCCATGATTATAGTTTTCACCATAACCAGCCTTTTCAATTATATCTCTAACAACAAAGTCAACTTCTGAAGCTAAAGCTCCAGATTTTATTTCATCTACTCCAGCCTGTTGAGCCTTCTTCACAATTTCATATATATTAATCATATCATTGGAAGGTTGTCCCACGAACACCATTCTAGTCATATCAGACTGATAATTCTTATACTCTATTCCAAAATCAATCATTATAGGTTCATTAGCTTGAACTTTTCTATCAGTAGGTCTTCCATGAGGCAGTGCAGTTCTTGGTCCTGAAGTTACTACTGGCTCAAATGATAATTTACTTGCACCAGCCTTTAAAGCATAATAATGTATTAATGCATTTATTTCATTTTCACTTATTCCTACTTTAATATGCTTTAAAACATCAGCAAATACTTGGTCAGTAATCTTACAAGCTTCCTTTAATATATCAATTTCAAATTCATCCTTAATTATTCTAGCTTCATTTATTTCCTCATTAACTAAAGTAACAGTAAAATAATACTTTTTTAGCTTTTCATAATCAGAAATAGAATAACTACTAGCTTCTATTCCTAACTTAGAATAATTAAATTCTTTAAAAATTTCATTTACAACATCAAAGTGAGATTTATTGCTTTTAGCAGGTGTATTTTCAATTATTTTTAACTCATCTTGTCTTTCTCTTGCTTCTGATAAATATCTTCCATCTAAAATTGCATAAGAATTATCTCTAGTAATTAATATTTGTACTCCACTTCCAGTTAAAGTATCTAAATATTTTTTACTTGTTTTTGATTTTATTAATATACCATCTAATCTTAGCTCTTCTATCAAATCCCTTATTTTCTCTAAATGTCTTGCCATATTTCCTCCTAGTACAAAAAGGCAAGCATTACGCTTGCCTTAATTTTTAGAAATCTAAATCATCTAATAATGCTAAATCTTCTTCTGAAATTTTAGAATCTTGCTTATCTTCTACTTTAAGTTGATTTTGTTTTTCATATAACTTGAAGAATGGATACCAAATAAGAATTGATCCAATCATTTGTAGTGCATTAACAACAATAGTTAACCAATGTCCATTTACTAAGAATCCTTCTAGGAATACTCCAACATATGGTGGATTAAATATTGGTTTTGCTAAGATTCCAGCTTTCATTAAGAATGCTGGGAATGTACCTAAAATTGTTCCACCAATAACATATGGTAAGAAGAATGTTGGGTTTAATACTATTGGTGCACCAAATAATATTGGTTCATTAATACCAAATAACGCTGGTACTAAAGAAACTTGACCTACTCTTTTATTAGCTTGATTCTTAGATAATAAGCACCAGAACACTAATCCAAAAGTAACACCTGTTCCTGTAAAGTTAGCAAAGGCACTTGTCATACCACCAGTATAGAAGTGTGGTAATGCTTGACCAGCTTGCATAGCTTCAATATTTTCAGCTAAGAATTGAGCTGCTATTGGTGCAGTTATTGGTGATAATACTGATGGATGAATACCGAAGAAGAATAGTGTACATCCAAGGAAAGTTATAAATACAAATGTCCAAGGGTTATCTAATGATCCTACTAATGGTGATAAGAATTGAGTTAATATTTCTGGTGGTAATACATCAAAAAATGCTAAGCTTAATAATCTTATAGCCATAAACGTACCAACTATAATTACAGTTGTAGGAATTAATTCAAAAGATCTAGAAACGAAATCAGGTACACTTTCTGGCATACGGATTGTGAAGTTTTTCTTCTTACACCATCTATATAGTTCAACAGCTAATATTCCTGATATCATTGCCATAAATAAACCTTTAGTTCCCATGTATTTTATAACCATACCGCCATCTTCAGTAAAGCTAAATACTAATAAAAGGAACCCTACTGCTCCAAGAATCATTGCACCTGGAACATATAATTTATAGTGCTCACTTAAGAAATAAGTAATACATAAACAAACATAGAATCCCATCATTCCTATAGTTAGGTAGAATGGTAGATAAAAATTATCCATATTAGTTAAAATAAATTGGGATATTGGATTTGTTTCTCCAATCATATTTGCTATAGCTTCTGGTATTAAACATAAACTTCCTATGATAAGTATTGGCGTCATTGCAACCATTGACTTTTTAATTGCACTTAAATGTGGCTGTTTGTCCATTTTTTGAGCAAGAGGCGTTAGCCACTTATTCATAAAATTTTCGAATTTATCAAACATATTATTTCCTCCCCTTAAATTCCTATATTTTAATGATTAAAAACTAAATATTTAATCACCTATTTTACTTCCCCTTTATGCTACTTTTTCTTTGCAAGCTCTGCTTTTTTATGAGCTATTAAAGCCATCTTTAAAGATGTTGCTCCGTCCATTTTCCCGTAAGTATCTTGATCAATAACAATGTATGGAATGTCCCCAATTATCTCTTTAATATAATCTAGCTTATGTGCAATTTGTGGTCCTACAACTAGTACGTCACAATTGTCTACTTCTTGCTTTAATAAATCTACAGGTACAGCTGTAAACTCAAAATCAGCATCATTTAACTTTTTACTTTCATGTACAGTTTTCTTCATGTTATTCATTAACATGGTAGTTGAAAATCCCCCAGCACAACATAATACAATTCTCATTTTATTTCTCCTCCCTTGATTCAAATACTTCTATTAATGCTTCTATTAAATCTCTAGATAGCTGTGAAGACATATAATGGTCTTGAGCATGTACCATAAGTAAACTCACCATTGGTTTAGTCTCAGCATCTCCAGAAAGTTCAGCCTGAATTAATTTTGTTTGAGCATTATGAGCTTCAAGATCTATTTCCCTTGCTTCTTCCATTAACGCTCTAGCAGCTTCATAATCTCTTTCTTTAACCTTTTTTAAAGCTTGAAAAGCCTTTGCTTTACTCTCCCCAGCAGATCCTATAATCTGCATTATTTGCATCTCTAATTCATTCATTTTTTATACCTCCTACAAGTAACTGGATATAACTTCGTATTTTTCTACATCTAATCTTTTTATAATATTAATGATTAATTCTACTAACTCTTCTACATCTCTTAAATCTGCCATCGAATAACTTCCATGACAGTACCTCAGAGGTATTCCTAAAACTATAGCTAGCTTTCCTCCATTAACTAAATGAGCACTACCTGCATCAGTTCCTCCACCACTAAACATGTCACATTGAAAGCTAATATTATTTTCAACAGCTACATCCTTAATAAACTTTAAAAACTTCTTATTTGGAATCATAGTTTTATCATAATGAACTATCATGCATCCCTTTGAAAGTTGACGCTGATTAGTATAATTTCTTACTAAGTCTGGTGCACAAGCAACATCTATAGCAAAAACTACATCAGGATTTACTATATCAGTGGTACACTTACCCCCTCTAGTTCCAACCTCTTCTGAACTAGTAAAGCTTAGATACACATCATTATTGTGATTTATACTCTTAAGCCTCTTATCAACTTCCTTTAATATATAACAGCCAACTCTATCATCAAGCGCCTTTGCCATTAACACATTCTCATTTATCATCTCACTATTACTAGCAAAACAAACTATATCACCTATGTTAACTCCAGCTTCTAAAACTTCATCTCTTGAGCTTAAGCCAATATCAACATAAACATCCTTAACCTTATGATTATCGTCATAAGAACAATTCATTAGTCCTCTTAGCTTCTTCCCATCTTCCAGTGTTACATTAACAGCTTGAAAGCTCTTTGCAGAGTCCTTAACTCCACCTATCTGCATAAGGTGCAACATTCCTATATCGCTAATATGTCTAACCATAAAGCCAACCTCATCCATATGGGCACAGAACATAAGCTTAGGTCCAACGCCCTTATGGTTAACTATCATGCTTCCAATTCCATCAAAGGAAACTTGTCCATTTATATCTTCAATTAATATATCTCTTATCTCTTGTTCGTTTGATGCTATTCCATCTGCATTACACAGATCCTTTAATAGTTTAATATCTACCATCTTTACACCTACTTACTTACTAGCGCTATAAATTCCTTAAAGCTATTAACCTTAATTAAACTTTGCACCATTTCAAGATTATTCATTATCTCAAATAAATCATTTGTTATGCCCTTATTGAACTCTAAATTATCCTTTTTAAGGGCAACCATAAATATTATTGAAACTTTCTTATTATTAAAAAGTATTGGATTTTTTAATATCTTTACAGAAATTAAATCCCTATTTGCCTGCATTTCTATAGGGTGAGGTATTGATATTCCATTAAGGTATATAGTAGACGAAAATTCCTCTCTCTTTAGTACATACTTTGAGTAATCCTCTCCACCAATACCACTTTCCTCTATCTCCTTAGACATTCTGGTAAGACACTCAATATAATCCTCACAAGAATCCTCTATAGAAAAATAATTAGGATCAAAAAATCTTTTTAAATAATACTCTTTAGTTTTATCAACAAAAGCTTCATTAAAATTTTCAAACATAACTAATTGTTTAATATTTAAAATATCATAATCATCTAAAAGCTCCTTAATATATATCAAAGGTACTTTTAAACTAGTATTTAACTCACTTATGGAGAAAATTATATCTGGATTAAACTCTTCTAGCTCCTTCATCTCTAAAATTGAGAAAGTTTCTATATTAGCATTTCCAAAAAGGTTACCTATCTTAAGCTTTATCAGGTAAGCACTTCCCCCTCCAGATGAACAAACTATAGCAATTTTGTTATACTTGCCTAGTTTATATATAATCTCTTTTTCCATATGAACTGCAAAATGAGTTGCTATAAATCCTATCTCATCACGAGTAGGCTCTATTCCGTATCTTTCCTTGAGCATATTCCCTAATGCTATTGCAATATTAAATATGATTGGATACTTAATTGCTAACTCATCAATAATTGGATTAGTATATGATATCTTGTAGCTTAACCTATTAATTAAGGAACCAATATGAGTTATTAATAATTTTTTAAAGTCTTCATCTTGGTTGAAAGAAGTATTATTCTCTTTATCAATATTGATTAGAAACTCTTCAATATCTATTGCTAACTTTTCTAAATATATAGAGTTTTGCTCATTGCTTCTTGTTTTAGCTTTAATTAATCTTCCAAACTCTTCTATATCTTCATAACTAACTCCAACCTTAAATTTTTCCTGTATACTATTTACTAAAGATAAATCACTGTTATCAATAATATCTGTATTCAACCTTGTGTGGATAAAAATTGTAACCTTCAACCAAGCAGTTAGTTCTTTTAACTCAACATAATTTATGTTTAAATTACTACTTTTAAGCGTATCTATTAAAGAATCTTGTATAGAAACAAATCTCTCATCAACAACTCTATTGACTTCTTCTTTAACAATGCGATTATCCTTAAGATACAATTTAACTAAAAGTTCTCTTCTATTTATTAAAGGATTAATTATTTTCATACCATAATGAGCTTTTCTATCTATCTTTAAATCAAATTTACTAATATACCTATCTACTTCAGACTTAAATCCATTAATTAAAGATTTACTTGAATTAAATACATCTATTAAATTATCCATAGTTGTATAATTATCACTTACAAGCAAATATCCAACTATATTCTCTACAGTAATTTTAGGTTTATCAGCTAACCTCTTTAATTCATTAAGAAAGCTATTAAACTTGCCTTCATCTGTTACCTCTAATAAATATCCTTTACCTCTTTTTTGCGTTAAATGAAATCCTTTTGCCTTAGTAATATTCACTAGGTAAGAAAAATCATTTTGTAATGTTCTTTTTGAAATAGAATACTTATTTATAAAGTAATCTATAGATAAATAATCATTAGCTTCGATGAGCTCATTGATTATATCTAATTCCCTCATTTTTCATCCCCCTAATTTACTAACACCATTGGCTTTTATTCATTTAAAACCTTTTCTGTTATTGTTTACATCTTAATTTTAATTTATCTTCTACAAATACAAAAGATTTTTAATTGCATCCTAATGTGCAAAAAATGAACCAATAGTTTTACTAATTGATTATACAATATTATGTTAACTATGATAAATTTTCAGTTGAATATGTTTTAATATTCAAAACACAAATAAAAAGTGATAAGCTCACGCTTATCACCTTTTATTTAAATCTCTATACATCAAAACCTTGCTCTCTCTGCAGTTTAAGCCAAAATGGATATTCTTCTCTATACCATTTATTAATTTCATATAAATATCTCGAAGTATTTTCATTTTCTTTAAATATAACTTTTTTATTTTTACAGACAACTTGCAATTGGATGTACTTTGGTAAGTCCTCTACATTTACTAAATCTATTTTTATTCCAAGCCTTTCTTCAAGTGTTTGCTCATAACTTAAAATATCTTCTAATTTAACATTACCTAATATAGCTATATCTATATCTGAATTTTCATCAAATCTATTGGTTAAAAAGCTTCCAAATATATAACAAGCATCAATACATTCTATATTTAAAGTATCATAAATTATTTTAAGAATTTCTTTATTATTCATCATAAAGCGATAGCAAATCCTTTCTATTATTTTTTATATGAATTTTTAGTCTATCATTTATGAAACTTTCAAAATTTTTAAGTATATCTCTATTATCTTTATATAATTTAACTAATTCTTTTGTTGTAGGTTTTTTATATTGATGTGCAAATGTATTTCTTATATTTAATGTCTTATTATAAAACTCATAAAAGTCCTCTGGTATTATTTTTAGTTTATATGCATTAAGAATATATTCCCTTAACCTATTATCCGTTACAGCTACACCTACTGCACTTAATGAAAAAGCAATATAATCTTCGAATACAGTATATAATTCTTTCATATTATTTCTAAAAGAGTTCGATACTTGCTTAAAATATTTATCTGTTTCTGCCATACTAGAATATAATTTACTATCCTCATCTAAATCACTTAATATCTCCATATAGTTATTAACTATATTCTGTAACCTCATTGAATTTACACGTATCATTAATTAAATCACTTCCCCTATTAACTATTTTTCACCTAATAATATCATTATATACCATTGTTCATATTTTAAACAACTTAGCATAAAGTAATAAGCTGTGTAGAATGATTCTACACAGCTTTTAATTTCAAATTATAATTTTAGGCTTATGCAGTTTTATCCTTTTTCTTAAGAACAACTACTCCTGCAAGGATTACAATAAATCCTAAAGCTGCAGGGATTATAGGGCTTGTCCCCCCTGTTTCAGGTAATGTTGAATTACCTTTACCTGGCTCTGTTCCTGAATCATTTCCTGTTCCATTCCCAGAATTTGAGCCACTTCCATTGCCTGACCCTGAACCATTTCCTGCTCCATCTCCTGGCTTAACGTCTATTGATGGTTCATCTGTTGGAGGAACTTGCCCTCCACCATTTAATTCTTTATTAACTTCTTCTAAAACAGCCTCAGCATTTGCTAAAGTTCCATTTACTAAAAACTCTTTTCTTTCTTCATCTTTAGTCAATACTACTAAAGTCTTGTCTTCACTATGTTTTGTTAACTCAACCTCAAATCCAGTTTCAACAGCTTCTGTTAATCTTTCCTTTAAGCTTTCAATTTCTACTAATTCAGCTTCTACCAATCTAACCTCAGCATCAACTGCAATTATTCCTTCAGCTCCAACTTTACTTATATATTTAATTAAAGCTTCATCCAATGCAGAATATTCATTAAGTGTTGGATAATTACCAAACATAGTATAGTTATCTCCACCTGCTGCCATAAAATCATTTGTAGCTAAAGTATACATTTTCTCTGCATCAATTGGAGCACCGTTTACTTCAATAGATACAACTCTCCATCTAGCCTTTCCAGCTTCATCAACATACTCTTCAGTTAATACATTCATGCCTGCAAAGTGAGGGAATCCTCCATTTAACTTAGCCATAGTTGCATTTAATGCATCTATTATATCTTGCCCTTTAACATTTTTTGTTACGATATAGTTACCAAAAGGAAGCACTGCAATAACATTCCCTTTAGTAATTTGTCCAGCCTTAATAGAATCTCTAATTCCACCACCATTAGTAATTGCTATATCAGCTCCTGTTTCATCTAACATCGCAGAAGTTATTAATCTACCAAGGTTTGTATGACCACTTCTTACATTTTCTCTTACACCATCTAAATCAATTGGAGTTTCTCCAACAATTTCGTTCAAAATTACTTCTTGCCCACTTTTAATTCCATCTATTAATCCTTTAATTTCTGCATCTTCTTCAGTTAGGTTCTTAGTTAAAACATTTCCTGGTTTAACATCTAATACATTATTTTCATTATCTAATGTAATTTTCACCTCACCAAAAGACTCTAAATAATTACCTGTACTTGTAATCTTAGTTTTATGATTTGCATTAAACTCTTCATACTTATCTAGTGTTGAATGACTATGTCCATCAATCATTACATCAATGCCATTAACAGCTTCAGCTATATCAGTAGCCTTTACATCACTTGTTGGATCAATACCTAAGTGAGCTAATGCAACGATTACATTTGCTCCCTGAGCTTTTAAAGCATCAACAGCAGCTTGAGCATCAGCAATTATTGATTCCTTAGTTCCAAAATCTAACCCTACTACATTAAGAGGATTTGTCTTATAAGCAGTTTCAGGAGTAGCTATACCTAATATACCAACCTTTACGCCATTAACTTCTTTTATTAAAACGTCATCATAAGCAACTGCACCATCTTTTTTAACATTAACTGCTAGAAGAGGTAGGTTAGCTTCAACTCCTAGTGATTTTAAAATATCTTGCCCATAGTTAAAGTCATGATTACCAGGTACCATTGCAGAATATCCCATAGCATTTAATAGCTTTGCTATACTGCTTCCATTTTCTAAGGTTGCAAAGCTTTGTCCGTGGAATGTATCCCCTGCATCTAATAACAAGCTATTTCCCTCAAATGCTTTAATATAAGATTTAACTTTTGGAAAAGCATCTACTCTTGAATGAGTATCATTTGTGTGAAATAACACTATTTCCTTATTAGCAGCAAGTTCAGCTTCATTTATAATATCTTCATCTTGTAAAGTTAAATTATCTTCTATCTCCACAATTGGGTTATTAATTGTTTCAGCCTTTACAGTATGAGTACTAAGTAAAGAAATGCTTAATAAAAACATACATATAAAGCTAATGAGTTTATTGTAGTCTTTTCTCATCATTAATAATTCCCCCTTAAAATGTAACATATTAAAAAATATATTAACCTAGATAATAATATTATTCACCATATATAACATATTACTCTTACTATTTTTTAAATAATACTGTATTCCTTCTTATTAAATCTCTCAATTAGATTATCTATCCTACTAATAATTTCTTTCCCCTTACTTATTTCATTTTCTAAAGAGCTATACTTACTCTTAATTACCTCCATCAACAGCTCTATAAACTCATTATACCTATAGAATACCATTCCACATTCCCAACTAAGCTTTTTCTTATTAAAGGTTCCATCTGCCTCCTTAGAGAGTAGTATCTCATTTTTATATACAGTAAACTGACCTTCAATTTTATCAATATATTTTAATAAATACTCAATAGATTTTCTTAATTCTTTTACTTCGTCCCTCATTAATCTATTATAAATAACTAATACTTCTCTTCTATATATTATGTCATCTATTTCCTTTTCAAAGTTTATAACTTCATCTTCAACCTTTTTAATTTTAAAACTCATATATAACATCTTCTGAATAAGATTCTTACTATTAAAGCCTAAAAAACTAAAAAAATTAGGATACTCAGTCTTAATCAATTCCGCTCTTTCAATACTTTCCTCTTTAACTGAGATAGTCCCATTTAACTCCATCTCTAAATATTTCATATTTTTTAAATACCTATTTATATGAATTCTTAGTCCTGTTAATTTTAATAGATTTATTCTTTTAATCTCATTGACTACTTCTTTATAAATATCTTCTATTTCACTTTCTGTTTCTACAGTATTATCATCATATCGCTTTAAACTCTCTTCATACCTTTCTTTCAAAGACTTAAACTCTCTCCACATATCTACACCCCTTCCAAAAAGCATCAATATTTATTTGTAAATTTATCCTTTATTAACATAATATAACATTAGGTTGTTTAATTAAATAGATTTCTGATTGTTTTTATAATAAATATCATTTTACCGACTATTAATCTTACAAATTTCACTTTAAACAATTAATTAAGACCAAGTTTATAGAGAATAAATATCAATACTTAAATAATTTTATTTTTTTCTAAAAATACTATAAAACTTTTAACTTCCATCATATTTAATAAGTGAGAGTAAAAATTAATAATTTCTACTAAATAGAACTATAAATAAATAGAAGTAACTTAGGAGGTTAAAAATGAATAAAATTATTTTTGAAAAAGAAAGCTTTGAAGGAAATTTTAATGGGACAACTCCCCCAATTGATGGAGAATACTTTACTGTTAAAAGGGGCTATAAGTTAAGACCATCAACAGTAAGAAGATTACATGAGATAAAGGCTGGACATAGTGACATAAATATTTATATGAATACTATAATAGACAAGGCTATAAACCATTATTATGAAGAAATATTTTTAAAGAATTATTAAAAATAAAACCTTCTATTAGATTAATAAAAATCTAGTAGAAGGTTAATTTTATATCCAATATATATTAAATTTCTAATTCCTTCGAATTTCTCTATAAACTCTTGAATAATTGAGATATCACTATTTATAATGCAAATTTGCCACTTTACTCACTTGAATATATTTGAATTTATTCCAAATATACGTTATGGTTATAGGAATACAAAGGAGGCTGATGCATATATGGAGCTTCAAACTTAAGCTCTAGGTATAATTAGTTAAATCATATTTTAACTTATAAAGGGCTTAATAAAAATTACCTAAATTTAAAAAGAAAGAGGATGATATTTATTATGTCAAATATATTTTATAGTGTAAAAAAGAGAGGAAATAATTCAAATAATAAATCACTTAGGAGAGCTGGACAAGTTCCTGGAATTATATACGGTGAATTCCTTGAAAAATCAATTCCTGTTACTATGAAAGCTCCAGAGTTAAAAAAAATGCTACGTAGTAATAATAGCGGATCTATAATTGAAATAGATTTAGCTGGCGAAAGATTAAACTGTGTTGTAAAGGATGTTCAGAAAGATATTTCAAACGAGATAATTCATTTTGACTTACAATACACTAAACCAAGTGAAGTTATTAAAATGAAAATTCCTGTTAAATACATTGGCCAAGAAAACTTAATAGCAAAAAGATTGCTTTTAAATGCAAGTACTTCTTTTATAGAGTTCCAAGGTCCTGTAGAAAAGATTCCTGAATTCATAGAAGTTGACGTTTCAGCTATGAATATTAACGATAAAATTTTTATTAAAGATATTTCTGTACCTAATGATGTAACTGTCCTAGATGACCCAGAAGTATTGTTAGGTGTTATAAATCCTGGTGGTAATGCTTAATAACTAATTAATAGTTTATACAAATAAATCATCTTAACATTAAGTATTTAATATTATTAAATACTTAAAACCTCTATTAGATTTATTACAATCTAATAGAGGTTTTTTATATTTTATTTATTAAATTTCAAAAGAAGTAACTTGTCTTTCAGTTAACTTAGCACTATGTTTTGCAACTATAGCACCTTTCTTACTTACAAATATATCATTAGCTAAAATTATATTCATTAAAGCAGATACATTTTCCTCTGTAACATTCTCCTTAACTCCAGATATTGATAATGAGTACTTTTCATCAGTTTCTGTTAAAAAAATCATTGATAAAGTATATTCCATAATCCATTCCTCCCTTATTTTAGGACACATAGGTCCATTTATTTAGTGATTATTGATTTTGTAGTAATGATGTTTCATTAATGTAGTAAGCAGCAGTAGTGTCTCTAAGCACTGTTTTTATGGCTTCAGCCACTGCGTAAATAGAGTCTGGTGAAGCACTTCCCTTAACATTAGCAAAAGATTTTGTCTTGTAAAGTGTGTTTCCCTCATCGTCAACACCATTTTCTAATTTGAATGATAAAGATACTTTTTGTAATTCTTTATTAACTGCCATTTAGCATTCCCCCTTTTTATTTCCTTCACTTAATAAATATGATGTAATCTGAAAGTTTTAATGATTTTAAGAAACTTTTTTATTAATTTCTTCACTTTCTATTACAATACCAAGTTTAGTAGAAACTATAGTGTTAAGCTTGTTAATTGAATAAGTTAAGGTCATTATTTGCTTTTCTAACCTAATCAATAAATACGCACTAATAGCTACAGGAAATCCAACATTAGCAATTAAGTTTAGTAACTCATTAATTTCCATGTCTTAAACCTCCTTTATATTTGATTTAAAATAATACCCACTTATTAAATACGCTATCTACTGGGATATTGAATAAATTTATTAATATTTAATATAAAAAATAGGCAAGTTCTATTATTCTAAATAAAACTTGCCTATAATATATTCACCTTATATTTTAAACCTATTTTGCTAAACCTTCTTTTTCCTTAGCATTATTAAAAAGTTCAATTATACTAATCCTATCTCTCATGCTATACTCAGGCATGGAAAAATCACCTTCTCGTAAGACAACCTCCTTGCCACATTCATAACAAAACTTAATAGTATAATCTAACTCTCTCCCACATTTTACACACTTCACTCTTATTATTTCCCCCACAAAATCAACTGCTATATGCTATTAGACTCATTAACTCTATACTTTGTTCCCAATATATCATCTAATACATCAACAATAAAAACTATAAACAAAGAATATATAAACTTACCTATACAATTAATATTAAAGTTATTCGAAAGAAATACCAAAATAAAAGCTAATATAAAATATTAAACATATTGTACATATTTTTCCTATTAAATCTAATAAAAAATGCGTAGATAAAAGTCTACGCATTAAATATTCTATATCTTTATAATGTACTAGCCTTAAGCATTACATTTTCAATTTCCTTACTATTAATCTTTTGATTATCTCCTTTTTTAATTAATAAATCAGTAGTAGTAAGTTCTTTTAACACTTTAAAAGTCAGTACACATCTTTCTGTTACCTTAACTTCTTCTGCTGTAAATAATCTAAAATCTTCTTTATTATCTACAATATTTTTAAGTTCTTTTAAAGTCTTTTGGAAGTTTCCATTTAGTCTATAAATCTCTGCGTATACTTTATTAACTGCATCTTTAATATCTTTAATAAGCTTAATACTTTCATTCATCTGTCTAATTGCATCATTTACCTTTTCTTCTACTTCCATTGCTTTTTCAACGCTACTATTCCCCTTAAATGCAAGGAATATACCTCCAATTGCTAATGCTGGTGCTGCAACTAATCCACTAAGGACAGCGGTTCCACCTGCTACTCCAAGACCTCCAGCTGCAAGTGAGCCTCCACCAAGACTAGCTAATGTTGCTTTAGTTGCTGCAATTCCTGTTAACCCCGCTATAGAAGCTCCTGTTGATGCTGTTCCTACAGCCATTGTTCCACCATATGCAGCAAGCCCAGCTACTACTCCCGCTGCTACAGATCCAGCACTTGCTGTTAATAACTCTGATGCTTTAAATGAAATTGCTTGTAGTTTATCAAGTTCTTCCTTTGATAATCTTAAACTTTCATCTTTAGCATATACATCAGTTATATTACAATTCTTTATCCTAGTAATTACATCATAGAACTCTTTAAAGTCATTCCATACTTGAATCTTTAATTGACCAAGATAATTAAGAGCCTCATTAGTTTCTTTTTCTTCTTTGTCAAGAACATTTTTTTTCTTATTATATTTTCCTTCAGCATTATCTACTATATCTTTAGCTTCTAGCATCTTTTTAGCTCCAACACCTGTTGCTGCTACTCCTACGGCCCCAGCTGTTGCTATAGTTCCAACAGCAGTAGCTGAAGCAGTAGCTATTCCTGATATTGCTGCTACACCTGTTGCTGTTCCCACTGCACTTGCTGCAGCTCCTACAGTAGTTCCTACTGCTGCCATTCCTCCAGCCACAGCCGTTCCAACTGCCGATGATGCTACTGCTCCAGCAGCTCCAGCCACAGCCGTTCCCACTGCTGATGATGCCACTGCTGCCCCTACTGTAGTCGCAGCACCTGCAACTGCCGCGCCAGCTGTTGCTGCAGCTCCAGCTACAGCAGCTCCTGCCGTAGCCGCTGCTGCTCCTGCTGCTGCCGCTCCTGCAGCAGCCATAGGAAGTACTACTGGTGCTGCTATAACAGCTCCAACTGCACAAACTCCACCTAAAACCCATTTACCAAATCCCATATAATTATCCCTCCAAATCTAGTAATTTTATTCCTTCATTTTGCCACTTAATTCCCTCTTCTACCCAAGCTTCTATTCTTTCAACAGATTCATTAGAAATAGCTAAATCAGAAGCAACCTTATATATAAAGCTTCTTTCCTTATCAGAATAAGAATTATCTATATTTGAAAGTTGAATTCCTTGCATCAAGAAAAATAACTTTTCCCTATTATTTTCGAATTTGAGCTCTGACATTATTTCTTGACTCCAGCTTAAATTGACAGCATTTTGAGATTCTTCACTTAACTGTAATCCTTCAGCTGCATTTAAAAAGAAATACTTCTCAGTTTCATCAATATTTCCATCTACCTTTGCTAAAAATACTAGTCCAATTAAAAAATTCTTTTTAGATTCCTCTGTTTTTAAAATCTCATTAATATTCATCCTTAATACCCTCCTAAATTTCTAATGCTTCATCGGATAGCATTAAATCTACAAATTCTTCTGTATTACTAAACTGCAATTTTATATTATGATTTTCACAATATCTATAAAGACACTGATTATCTCCAATAGCTAATCCAAGATTAACTTCATGAATATCAGCTACTTGAGATCTTAACCCATCAATATCTATACTGCATAAATCAGCTATATACTTATCTAATAAATAATTTGCTTGTGATATAGTCCCTAGTGCTCTATCAAAGCAATCATCACTAACCTTATTTATAAAATCAATTAACTTTTTTATAATCTCTGAATTATCCATAAAATATAAAAATGTTACAGATAAAAGACCTGTTAATAATGTACCTGCAAATATCGGAATAACTTCACCAATTACTGAACCAATTACAGGTATAGCAACTAGTCCACTTCCTTCAAGAGAAGTTCTTAATCCTTGCTCAACAATTACACCTAATACAGTGCTAGCTCCAGTTACAATAACCTTTGCTGCAGCAATTACTCTTTCACCAGTAGTTCTTTCTTCCTTATCAAAAAATAGAATCCTTACAGCTTCAGTTATACTTACCATAGCTTGTCTTATTAATCTAACTATATTCTTAGCTGTTGTTATAAACATATTTATAATAGTAGTAATTATTGAGTTAAAAGCACCAGCTACAAATCCACTCTTTATTGCTTCTAAAATATGACCTAGTTTAGATTTTACCCTTTCAAAAGCAACTGCAACTAAAGATCCCATATTAGAGAAAAACTTTTCAACTGAAAACTCTCCCCTTAAACGTCTTATTGTATCAGGAACCTCATCTAATATAGTCATAGTTACTTCAGCCAGAACTACACCTAAACCTTGACGTATAGCCATCTGACCACCTTGCATTAAACTATCCTTAGCCATACCTTTAGAATAATGCTCAAACTTCCTTCTAGCTACTTGCTCATCAATAACACTTCTAGCATTTTCATCAGCAGCATGAGCTTTTTTAGAATCAACTCCATAAAACTCACCATTAGTTTTACTTTTATCCTTTTTAGATACCCTATCTTCCCATTCCTTCAAAGGTGTATCACTTTTAGATTGATTCATACTTCCATCAATGTAAGTTGTATTATCCTTCTGATTAATAATTTCAGACATCTCTTCCTTACTAAAAAGAATCCTCATATCTATATTATCATGATTCTCCTTCGCAGATACAATGTGCTCTAAATGAGCACGACCATCCTTTGGTAATTCCCTGCCTGTATAACAGTCATATATCTTATCATTATTTTTAAAATCCTGTTTTCTTCTCTTATTCATATAACTACTAGTAGCATAATCATCGCGATTATATTTACGCTCGCCTCTTTCTTCAAAGGTTTTGTTAGCATAAACGCCCTCTTTTGCATTATGAATAGTTTGAACATTACCACCATCAATATCCTTAAATATTAACCTATCTATCCCAAAGGCAGTAATTAAAGAATTCAAGATAACCTCTTTATACTCACCTAATATCACATTAAAAGAATCATTTTTAAAGGAATTTCCGCCAAAGCTTTCATTATTAGTTATATCAAAATCACTATTTTTTCCTTTATCAAAAAAGCTTAAAGAAGCTTCAGTAAAAGAACCAGATAAACTTTCACTCACCTTATCTCACCCCCATTCCCCAAATAATTTTATCATTTTTTGTAATAATATTCAATTTTATGTATAAAAGAAAGACCTATGCTTAACACATAAGTCTCATATATGATCTTTCTTTATAATCTATAAGACTAGCAAAATACTATAGACTCTTGTAGTTAATTACCAATTACTAATTTTACAGAACTGTCCATCCCACCTAAATGCCTTTATCCCTCTTGTTCCATGACGATTTTTTAGGATACTTATATTAATACAGTTTGGATTTTCCTTTGCATCCTTAGAGTCATACTTTAGCTTTCCATCCCTATACATCTTTTCTCTAAATATCTTTTCATCAAAGAGCTTCTGTCTATAAAGACCTATTATCTGATCACTATCCTGCTCAATTCTAGCACTATCCTGTATATCAGCCTCAGTTATAACTTCATAAACCTCACCTATGTTTTTATCAACATTTCTATTTGCCTGAGCTATAAGAACTACACAAATATCCTCCTCTGTAGCTAAACTCTTACACTTAGAAGTAATTTTACCTAATAGCTCAGTAAGCCTTGCGTTAGAAGCTACATCTACATATTTATTTATATAATCAATAAAAACAATATCTAACTTATTTCTAAGCTTGTACACTTTAATCTCATTAATAAGCTTATCTATATCTGTTTCATTACTTATATATAATTGTTTATTTAATAGCTTCCCACAAAATTCTGCTACCTTATCCTTCTCCTCACTGCTAAGCTTTTTATTATTAAACTTATCACAAGATATGTTTAGTTGATTTGCTGCCATTCTATCTATTATCTCACTTCTAGTCATCTCACTGGTTCCATAAATAACCTTATGTCCCCTAAGAGCCATATCCTTTGCAATCTGAGTTGAAAATATACTTTTCCCAACACCACTTCTCGCAAATACAGTTATAAGTCTCCCTTTTCTAAAATTACCTAAAGCTTCATCAATTTTAGTTAGTCCACTTTTTGCTCCTACCTCACCTTGATCATTATATAACTCTAATAAATAATCATCATAAATATCCTCAATATTAAGATCCTTCTTTAATGTACAGCTATAAATTTTATCTAAGGTGTTCTTTATTTTACTCTCCATATGATCGATAGTCATATCATCACTTATATAAGTACAAAGGTCCAAAACTAACCTCTTCTGAAATGCTTTTATTAAAAGCTCTAGCTTAGTCTCAAAGGCTAGCTCTGTGGAGCTACAGCTAAAAACCTCAGAAACATAGCTTACTCCACCCATTTCCTTAACTATTTCCTTATAATTTTCTAAGAAATTAATTAAGTCTATCTCCTTATCATCAGATACCATCCTAATTATTCCTTCGTATATTCTCTTATGATTTTCAACCTGGAACATATAAGGTTTAATATTATCCCTAGCCTTTACTAAAAGGTTGCTGTTTAAAAATAAGGTTCCAAGAATACTTTGTTCAAGTTCAATATGTTGACTGGTTAACATGGTCCCCCTCCTTTAATCTATTAGGTCTGATAGGTTAAATTTTTCTTTTTGGGGTTTATTTTTAGTGGCTTTATAACTTGTCCAAACGTCTCCGTCTTCTGTGAATTTTTTTAGAGCATTTTGTCTTGTGAGGAAGGTTTGTAGTGACCAGGTATAGTCGTAGTAGAAGTCGCTGTAGTAAATCTCTTTATAGTTTTTTATTGCTGTTATGATTTCTTCCTTGGTGTGTTTTCTTAATGCTATTGTTATGCTATTTGCTATTTGCATAGTTAATTTATCTTCGTTATAAATATCAATATCATTCCAAGTATTAAATATATTTATATATTTTTCTTTTGTATTTTTATCTTTTATTTTTAGCGTATCCCCTTGGATACTATTACTCGTATCCTTTAGGTTACTTGTAGTTGTATCCTCTGGGTTACTATTGCTAACATTTTTATCTACACTAGTATCTCTTAGGTTACTATTACTCGTATCCCTTTGGTTACTTGTAGTTGTATCCTCTGGGTTACTATTGCTAGCATTGTTATCTACACTAGTATCTCTTAGGTTTCTATTACTTGTATCTCTTTGGTTACTTGTGGTTGTATCCTTAAGGTTATTACTGTTAATTCTTTTATCAGCATTAGTATTAACTACTAGATAATCCTTTATAAATTTATAACAATTAACTCTATTCTTTTTCATAACTATAATATAATTCTTGTCTCTAAGAGATCTAATTAGATTGGCTACTGTATTTCTCTTAGTAGTTCCAATAAGACTCATTAATGTCTCATAAGTAGGATAAACCTCTCCTATTCCCCTATGATCAAAGCTTTTAAGTGCAACAAGAAAATACTTTTCATAAATATTTAAATCATTATCCCTTAAAATATTATTATCTATTATTGTAAATCCACTATTACTCATCTTTATCTTCTCCTCACTTATTGAAGTAATCTATTATCAAACTTATCTAATAAACTATCTATCTGTACCCTACACCCTATTGATATTAGTAGATTTGGCTGTATAACTGTTAAATCAATAGTATCAGAGCTTGTCTGACTCAAATACTTATCAATAGTCTTATACCCAATCTGCATCATCTCTTTTGACTCTGAAGGTTCAATAAAATCACACTCCATAGAAACTATCTTTAAAGCATGTATATTATTTTTACTTACTATAACAACATCACAAAATACGTTCCCATATTTATCTGTAGGATTAAATACAACTTTCCCACTCTTATGATAACCATGTTCTTCAATCTCTGTTTCAATAATCAAAGCTAGCTGAGTCCAAGCTACATCAGATGCCTTTTCAACATAATCTGAATAATGAGGATCCTTTGAAACTCTCTCGCTAATTCTTTCAAACTCTTCTTCATCAATCATCTTTTTATCAAATAAAGCCTTTACAATAGATAACTGTGAAATAAGCTCTTCCTTTAATTTAATTCTGTAATCATAATTCATAAAATACATCATCCCTTCAACCATAATTTTTTTTATATTTCTTTTAAAAACTACTTTCCTATTTAAACACCCTATATAAATCTTTCTTAGTTTTTATCTATAAAACCATTTTACCAATTGAATGTTGCATGCGTATTGCGTGACCCCCTAGTTTTGTTAAAATTGTTAAAGCATATATAAAAAGTTGTTTTTAACTCTTTTTATCCCTTTAATGACATATTAATTTGGCATCACCAAGCACTAAAAAACTCTCTAAAAATAAAAAAACTACACAGAATAACTCTGCGTAGTTAATTGTTGTTACTACTTATATTATTAAATTTATTAACCTTATATTAAATATTAAAATTCTACTTAAGCTTGTACCCTATACTTCTAATACATATTATACTATCATCTAAAAGTAATCTCTTCTTTAGCTTACATACATGGGCATCTATTGTTCTATAAGATATATCTGCATCATTACCCCATATTTGATCTAGAAGCATCCTTCTATCTACAGTATCTCCCTTATGTTTAACTAATACCTTTAATATTCTAGCACCTATATAACCGAGCTCTACATCTAAATTATTTACCTTTGCTCTACAACTGATAAAGTCCACATATCCTTTTTCATATTCCCATATGCTATTATTTATCCTTCTTATCTCCTCATCTTCCTTAGACCTTTTTACTGCCTCACAATATACCCTAGATAAATCTATCCCATGTTGAAATATCTCAACAAGAAGATTCTCCATTTCATCTATATCTAAATCCTTTGATCTAATCTTACTTATATTCTCTAAATAATTCTCATTTATCATAGTATTGCCTTTTACCATAGTTCACCCCATATAATTAAATTTTACTTATTAACTACTAAAAAACCTATATTACTTACTCAATCCTCCTTATTCAACTTGCAATTTAATTGAAATAAATAACATATTATTATACAATACTAAGTAACCGGCTTAATGCTGTACAATAAATATTTACTTATTTATTGGTATTGGAGTAAAGGTAGTTCCCGCTACTTTTGCTCCTTTGTTTTTTAGCTTCATAATCTTAATACATTGACTACTTATATATTTAGTTTACATATATATAATACCATTAAGAACATTTGTTCTGCAAGTATAATTTGTTATTTTTATACATTTTTCTTAAATCCACAGATATTTACTTGGTTGAATATATCTCAAAACTTGTGTAACCTATACCTGTACTTCCATTTCAAAAAGTAATAAAACAAATCTTATGTAATATATCCCATCCATTATTTACAGCTTTAAAAAGAAGTTATGTGAGAGTAACATAATGACTGTAGTATAGTTACTATAATAGTTTTATATGAGGTTTAGTAATGAATTGTAATAATATACATAAGAAAAAATATAGTAAAAAACTTATTAAAAATGTAGTTGTTTATTTATCTATATTTATATTAATAATGTCATTTAGTTTTAAAGTAAACGCTAGCGTAAATAATGATTATGACTACTTATTTGTAAGTTTTTCAGAGCCTGGATTGCCCTTACCTATTTTTAATCTTGAAGATTCTAATGGAAATATACATAAAGCTTATTGTGTAGACGAGCCTGTACCTATATATAATAGTCATAGATATTCTAGAATTAACTTAGAAGATTCCACCTTTTTTTCAGTTGAAGCCGCTGAAAAAATCAGATCAATTGTTCAAAATTCATATCCATTTCAAAGCTTAGAATATATGCAAGAAAAATTTAATATGCCAACTTTAACAAAATTAGATGCAATTACGGCTATTGAACTTGCTATTTGGAAATTCTCAAATAATAAAGAGCTTATTCCTGGAATCCCCGATGAGGCCATAGCATTATATTATAAATTAATTGATTTGCCAGCAATAAAAAGAAAAACTGAAGGTTCTAATATTACAATGAAGAAGCCTAAAGTTATTTATAATTATGAAACTAAGCAAAGTGACTTATATTTAGAATTTAAAGCAGATGAGAAGAATAGTGATAACTCTAATATTGAGCTTAATTATGACATTCAAGGTAAATACGATAATGTAACTGATTATGGTATTAATAATGAAGGATATAAATCCATCAAGCTTGCTAATATTGATGAAGGAGCTAATTATAACATTACAGTTTGGGGTAGCCAGAATATTGGAATCAATGCGTATTTATATTATCCAGAAGGTGGAAGATATGCATCTCAAACATTAGTAGGTGCAGAATCATCTGAAATTAATATATCAAATACCTTTAATATTGAAACTGCAAAATTAAAATCTATTACTATTTCTAAAACAGATATAGATGATGAAAAGATATTTCTTAAAGGAGCTGAATTTACAATTTATGATTCTGAAGGACAAGTTATTAAAGTCCTTACCACAGGTGATGACGGAAAGATACTTACTAAATTACCGCCAGGAAAATATATAATTGAAGAGACTAAAGCACCAGATGGATATACTATTGATAACAAAAATTATCTGTTAGAAGTTAAAGATAATGATAATAATATAGAAATTAATTTTACTAATAAAAAAAATGAGATTGTAGATGATGGCGCAGATGACAATATAAATGATAGTACAAATAATGGTTCAAATGATAATATAGATAAAGATAAGCCTGAAATAGATAATTCAGAAAATGATACTGAGAACGAATCTAACTCAGGTGAAATACAGAATAAATTACCTCAAACTGGAGTTGAAAAGTTTTCGGGAGTTATAGCTATATTATTATTAATAAGTGGATTTATATTAGTTAAAAAGAAAATATAGCAGCTTCAGTGATATAAAAATCCCATTATCTTAACTACTCCACCAAACTTTTATTAATTAGTTTTAAACCAAAATTACCCTAGCGGTTTATATATTTAAACCGCTAGGGTAATAAAACTACTATCCTATTATAGTTTTTAAATACTCCATAAAGCTATCTTTTAAATCTTCTTTTCTTAAAGCATATTCAACAGTAGCTTGTAAGAATCCTAATTTACACTCTGTGAAAGTTCAACTAAAGACATAAATGTCTAAGTTTCACTTTTCACCAACATCGTATCTTCTACCTTCAAAATCATAAGCATACATAGACTCATGCTCTATAAGCTTAAGTAGTGCATCAGTAAGTTGGATTTCTCCACCTTTACCTGGTGCTGTATTTTCTAAGATTTCAAATATCTCTTTATTTTAATGAAACTCCTTCTCCTTCGTCTAAGGAGTAAGTTCAACTGACTAAATTAAAAATTTAGAGTTTCACTTATGTATCTTCCTAATATAGCTACGTTGGATGAAACCTCATCTACTGAAGGTTTTTCTACTAATTCTTTAACCTTGTATACTTTATCTTCAATATGTAAACCACCAACGATTCCATACTTATTAACATCTTGTGGTGCTAAGGTTTGCACCCCTAATACAGAAGTCTTATATTCAGAATAACAATCAACAAGTTGCTTTAAACAAGGCTTTCGATCATTATAAACAACATCATTACCAAGAAGAACCACAAAAGGTTCATCCCCTACAAAAGTCTTAGCACAAAGTATAGCATGTCCTAACCCTTTATGTTCCTTTTGTCTTATGAAATGGATATTTACCATATCGGATATTTCCCTAACCATTTCAAGCATTTGTTGCTTACCTGACTTTTCAAGCTCCATTTCAAGCTCTACAGATCTATCAAAATGATCTTCTATACTCTTCTTATTTCTTCCTGTTATAATAAGAATCTCTTCAATTCCTGAAGCTACACACTCTTCTATTATGTATTGTAAAGTTGGCTTATCAACTATAGGAAGCATTTCCTTAGGTTGAGCCTTTGTTGAAGGTAAAAATCTAGTACCGAGACCTACTGCTGGTATTATTGCTTTTATTATTTTGTTATCCATACCTTTTCCCCACTCTAATTTAAACAATATTACGTGATTGTTAAAAATTTATAAGATTTCTATTTTAACAGCCTATCACTGGTAATTTACTGGTAGTTCAAGTTCATTTCGAAGAAGAAACGACTTAGGTTACTACGAAAGTTTTAGCACACTGTATAGCATGTCCTAATCCTCTTGGCTCCTTCTGTAATATAAGTAACTAACCTGCCTATTGTCAGATTAGTAAGTTCTAATTAGCAAATATAAAATTTGGATTCTCACTTAAATAGATGTTTTCTTAATCATTTCAAGCATTTGTTGTTTATCTGATCTTTCAAGTTCTATTTCAAACTCAACAGATCTATCAGAATAATATTCTATACACTTATTATTTATTACTGTTATTAAAAGTACTTCTTTAATTCCTGAAGCTACACATATTTTAAGGAAACTCCCTCTCTTCATAGTGGAATGAGTAATTTTAACTTACTAAATCAAAAATTTAGAGTTTCATTTATATATTGTAATGTTAGTTTACTAACTATTGGAAGCATCTCCTTTAGTTATAATTCTATTTTAGATAAAAATATCCCACCAATACCTTCAACTGGTATTTTTACTTTCCTTATTTCAAAGCATTCTACTTTTAAAATAATAATATCTATATCTAAAAATTTATGATTTATCCTATTGTACTTTCAAAATAAAGAGTTTACCCTTATCCTAAAATTGTTCGTATAATTAATAGAATTAAATACATCTTCTTAGCTAAAACTTAACTTTATTCTTAATTATTTTTATTAATTGTAATAATGTATCTTTATATAGAGTTCCTATTACAAACAAATTGATTAAAGCCAAAATAGCTATAACTACATTGAATCTATAAAAACTTGAATATGTAGCTAATATATATACTAATATAGTCGATACCGTAAATTTATATAATCCATAATTTATATTATATAATTTAACTGAAAAATATGTTCTTGCTATAAAAAATATTATATATGCTAATCCAGTTGAAATAGCGGCTCCAGTTGCTCCAAATTTAGGTACTAATATAATATTACCTATTAAATTAAATATTGCTGAAATTATAGCTATATAAATATGATATTTAGACTTCTTTTTAAAATTAATTCCTAAAACTGTCGTTTCTGATATAGTATACATTATTGGCATAAATACTAAATAAGGAAAAATAAAAACTGCCTCTCTATATTTGTGACCTAATAATAGTACTATTATATCTTTACAAGTAATAAGTCCAATAGCTATTACCAGCATAACTATAGTTACTATTTTATTTATAAATTGAAAGAACTCCTTATCATCTGGATTTGATGAATATCTTTCGAATGCTACTGGAACCCAAAAAGTTGTAAATGTAGATTGTACTGCATTTAATAACGATATTATTGTCATGGCCCCACTATATAGACCAACTTGAGCATATCCTGAAAACTCTTTAATAGTTATTTTATCTATAGATTGAAACACCCAAGTAACAGCCATAGAAAAAACAAGCGGAAGTCCATACTTTACAATTTCTTTTTGTGTTGTTTTAAGCTTTCTATTTCCTTTTTTAGTCCATTCTTTCTTTTCTATTATAATTGCAATTATAGTTACTATTATTGTCGTAGCTATATGTGCTAATATTAATGTCATATAGTTATTTTTATATACAAAGAAAATTATAAGCACAAAGATCAAATTTACAATTTTGGTTATTATATTTAGTAACGAATATAGTTTTCCTCTCTGTTTCATTCTCACTTGTAATAATGCAAATCTAGAAAGTATTGTAAAAAAAACATTTAAAGATAATAAGATGGCTATAGCTAAAGATTTTTCCTCGACTATATATAGAGACACTCTATTATAAAATATTAGAATTAGTATAGCTGCAATTAAATTTAAAATTAAAGGAGCCTTTATACAATTTCTTATAAGCTTTCCTCTATTATCTTCCTCCTCCTCATAGTAAAATCTTACATATGATTGATCTAATCCTAATATTATTATTAACATTAATAAATTAGTCACTGTATTAAATATAGAGAATCTACCATTTTCGTCCGGTGAAATTAACCTAGTTATTATTGGGGATGTTATAAATCCTAATAACAAAGTTATTATACTTCCTACACCATATTCCATAAATTTTTTTAGCAAATTTTTTTCCATACCCTACTCCTAATATTATAGTTAATTAGTTAATACAAATATGCATGTATATTTATTATATATAGCTCTAACAGAATTTATTTAAAATCACATAAATCTAAAAATTCTTCTAATCCGTTATAAGATGGTTTAGACATTAAAAATTTATCTATTACATCATTCATATTATCGCCTGACAAATTTATATTAATATTATTATCTTTTATCGCATCTAGACTTCTTTCACAAAAAATTGGGTAAAATTGACCCATCTCCTGCGCTGTTGGCTTTCTTCCTTCATTTTTATAAAATAATTCTGCATAAAACTTTGCCTCATTGATATAACTAGCTTTTCTCTTTAAATAATATTCTTCTAATGTGCATATTATTTTAGCAGGATTTCCTGCTATAACTACATCATCGGGAAACTTTCCCTTTACTAAAGAATTCGCTCCAACGATAACGTTATCTCCTATTGTAGTCCCCATTAAAATTGTTGTATTTATCCCAATAAATACATTGTCTCCGATTACTGTTTTTTGAGCTTCTGCTAGTAATTCTCCATATTTCATTCGTAATACTGATCTACTATAATCATGTGATAGTATCGTTACTCCTCCAGTTATTTTACAATATTCTCCAATTTCTATCAAATTTTTTCTTCCTATATCAATCGAAGTATTCTTTGGCGCAAAAAAAAATGTTCCTTTTCCAACTTTAACTCCATTCTTTATTAAATGCGCTCTATACGATTCTGAATCATATCTCTCTTTTAAAAATATTTTTTTTAATATTCTTTTTATCTTATTCATCCTTAAGTAAGCCTCCTATACACTCTACCCACTTTTGTCCAATATTTTCAATAGAAAACTTTTTAGCTAACTTTATTGCATTTTTACTTCTAATATTTAACCTCTCATTATCTGATATTATACTCAACATTCCTCTTGCTAAATCTTCCGAGTTAATATAGTCTACAATTATTCCTACATCTTCTTTTCCTATTACCTCTTTACATGCATTTAAATTAAAACAAACTATAGGTAATCCACTTAACATAGCCTCTATCCATACTAATCCCCATCCTTCATATCTTGAACTTAGTACAAATACAGTACTATCAGTATATTCTCTTTTTATATTCTCTGTAAATGGCTTAATTCTTACTCTTCCCTCTAATTCATTTTTATGAATTTGTGCTTGTAATGATTCTTTTAAATCACCTTCACCAATAATATCTAAAGTCCAATCATCGTTATATTTAGAAAATTCACCGAAAGCTTCAATTAATATATCAAAACCTTTTTGTTCTACTAATCTACCAACAGCTATAAATTTTTTGTTAACTAGTTTACTTATTTTATTATTATTAAATGAATTTGGGTTATTCATAACAATAGTATTAGCATCAAAATAATCATTATATTTTTTTTTATCACTTTCTGTAAGAACAAAGTTTAAATCTATTTTAGATAAAGCATATTTGAATGCACCTTTTTTCCTCCATAGATAGTTTCGCTTTGTACCCACATACGCTTCATATGAATTATGTTGCCAAGATATTGTTTTTGCTATTATTTTATCCGATATAGATGCTAATAACATTGTATACTTATAATGAACTCCTATTACCACATCATATTCGTTTTCGTTTAATAACTTTATTAGTTGCTTTATCTCATTAGAATAATTTCTTATTTTACAGTTTAATTTTCCACCTATATTTGTCTCCTCTACTCCTGCAAAATAAATTATATTTCCTAGGAATTTATTTAATTTATTAACATTTATAGAATGATTAATAACTCTTATTCTATTATCTAATTCATACACTTTTTTTTCATCGCATATTAAAGTATTAATTATGTCAACTTGATATCCATAGCCTTGAAGAAAATTTGATATATTGGTAGTAACTCTTGCAACTCCCCCATGCATAAATATTGTATCTGTAATAAAACATATCTTCATATATCACCTCAATAACTTTCCATAACCATTCGATTTTTTCTCATTAATATTAAATAATATTTTTTTATTAGAATAATCAGTAATAATTATCTCTTCATTTAAAACTTCAACCTTTCTAACTACTTCTACATCCTTAAATTTAGCTTTTGCTATTAATTTAGTTTTGGAGTAATATTCTAAAGAACATACCATATCGCTTTCTAGTTTAAAAGGTTTCCCTATATCCCCCTGTGAAACCCCTTCCACAATAGGAATATTATGAGATAATTCATTTCTAAATTCTTTTCGGAGTACATAATCAGTAGAATATGTATAACTTCCTGCGTCGTAAAGTAATTCTTCTCCATCATTACATATTGTTAGATTAAGCATGTCTAAGTGATAATGTCCCGAAACTTTTTTATTTACAACTCCATATCTTAAACTCATATGAAATCTTTTTGATTTTAGTATTATTAATCCAAAATTTTGATAATTGCATATATTTATTTCTTCTAACTTTATAGCTGATTTTAATTTTATCTTGTTGATCTTTGTAAAACTAAAACTACCGTATTCTTCTATATTGGACTCTCTATCGCAATTAATATTTTCTTTATCTATTGATGTATTAATTACTTTATTTGCTTTTAGTGATTTTACAATTAAATCTTCAAAAGAATAACTATTATCATCATTAAAAAATGAATTACCAGATTTAATAAAAGAACTATGATTTAAATCTTGTTCATCCCAATATCTATAGTCATAGCTACTTTTACTGTATTTATCTAAATTTATATATTTATTTTTATATTCTTCAAAACTATTCATTACACCATATGGTGTAATTCTTAAGAATCTTCCACTATCATTATCACCTATCTGTACTGTTAAATTATTATTCTGTGTAATATCTTTAGAAAATTTTATAGATTTATACAGTTTATTTAGATACTTATCTGAAAACTGAAATTTCTCTCCTATACTGTTACAGCTTAATCCGCTCATAATTGCAGTTGAATATAACATCATTTCACTACTTAATCTATGATAAGATGTAGAACCTTCAAAATTAGTTCCATCATCGTTAAATTGCTCATCCATTATCTTAACTAATTCCTTAAAAGCAAACTTTCTCCATTTATTTATTTTTACCTCACCCTCTAAGTACATACTTATAAAAGCCATACCTGCAATATTACCTATATAATGATTATTACTTTGATATGAGCATGAACGTTCAAGATTATTCATTATGTATTTTCCATGTTGGTACATATTTTCAATAAAAATTTCTTCAAACTTATTATCCAATATTTCCCATTCGTCTAGTTGAATAAAAATATCGTGGGCAAGAAGGATATTAGCCGCACGTATACCAACATCCATAGAACATCTCCAATTTGCTCCCATTCCTATAGGATTAAATGCTATAAAGTCTAAAAGCTGATTTTTGTATTCAATAATATATATCTTTCTTTCTTCTTTTAATTCTAAACAAAAAAGCGCCATTTGTAATAAATGATGCATTCTTGTTAATTCCCAAGGTATTTTAATATCTACTCCTTTAATTACTCCGATAGGTTGCTTAAAAGTAGATCTTTTACTATCGAATCTATATTTACTTTTAATGTCTAATTGCCAATCAATGTATTTATATCCTTCATCTATAAAACTAACTAAATTATTAGTATATTCTCTATGTTTATTTAAAATATTATTTTTTATTATCAATTCTGGTAGGTTTATATCATTATACCCAAATTCTCTCCAACCACTCCCTAATAAGTCAAACTCATGCATTTTATATCTAGTCAATATATTTGACAATATTTCTATATTTTCATTAGACTTTTTATAGTAGTTTATATTTATAATATTTCTAAATGATAAGGTTTTGTTCGTGCCTCTTAACTCAAATTTTCTATAATAGAAATCCTTTAATGGTAATGCAATTTTTTTATATAGTTTATTGCTAGCTAAAAGAACATAATTCTTTCTTTTCATTTATTACTCTCCTACAATCATCTTTTATATTTTCTTGAATAAAAAAACTACATATCCTAATTGTTAAAACTACTCTCATTAAATTATCACCATATACTAATCCATTATACGAATTAATATAAATAATAAATAAAGTTATTAATCCTAAAGCTAGATATTTTTGGTTCATTGCTATCTTTAGCCACTCCTTACCAAAAGAAAAATAAAATAGTCCTAAAACAAAAAATAGACCATAGTCATACCATAACATAATAAATGGAATTTCAAAATTATTTGTTCTTGCAATATCAGTTACTTCTCTTGAGAAATTATATCCTCCACCACTAAAATACTTAGGTTCTATCCCTGTTTGTTTAACAGCATTCATCGCTCCTATTCTTCCATTCGTAATATCTCCTGCTTGTATAGCACTCTCTATACGCTGCACTATATTTTGATAGAAAAATTCTGTATTTATCAATAATAAACTTATAGATATTATAAAGCAAATAGATGCGAGTTTTAAGTATACATTATTATTTCTACTTGAATAAATAATAACGATTATAACACTAACTATTAATGCCATCTTACTACCTGTTAATATTATACCAATCATATAAATACATGTTATAAGAAACATATTATTTTTTATTTTTCCATATTTATTTGCATACCAATTTAAAATAAAATAAATTATATAGTATTGTGCCATAGCTAAAGGATGTCCCCAAATAGTAAATAATCTGTATCCTCCATACGATATCATGGTATTCATTAAATCCTTAATGCCATTTTCACCTATAAAACTTTGCACCAAATAGTTTAATTTATAATTAGATATAAAATCTACTACCCCAAATAGTGTAATAAAAATTATGAATACATTTAATATTTTTATTAACTTTAATATTTGAGTTTTATCATTATAAATATCTCTAAAACTTAAGAAGATAATAGGTATAATATAATTAAATGTTGGATTTAAATAAAATCCTATCGATTTATTATTAATTCTAGTTATTATAATAAGATAAATAAATAAAATTAATGCAGATACATAGAAACTTTTATCTTTTTCTATTTTCTTATCAAAAATAACTTTTATTACAATTAATAAAACAGGTATATTATAATATAAATTCGAACTTATTCCTGAAAATAATATAACTCTTATATTCTCATTAAATATGAACGTAAACAAAAAAATATATATCAAATAATTCATATCAACCTCTTCTTAAAACTTTATCATATAGCTTACAATGTTCTAAAATCATATTATCAATTGTAAACTTACTTTCTATAGTTTTTTTAGCATTATATTCAATGTAATCTAATTTTTCATAATTATCAATTACATATTTTATTTTTTCCTCTAACTCCTTAATTGATTCTTTATTTATAATAAACCCATTTGTATTATTATTTATAATTTCTCTATTTCCTCCAACATCAGTACAAATAATTATTTTAGAATTAGCCATAATCTCTAGTATCGATAATGGTAATCCTTCTTGAACTGAAGGCAAAACAAAAAAATCATATTTATTGATTTCATTATATATATCCTCTTTATCTCCATGAAACTTTACAAATTGATTCATATTAGTTTCGGCTACATATTTTTTTAATTCGTTTTTTAATTCCCCATCTCCTATTAAATTTAAATTGATCTTATATCCAATATTGATCAAATTTTTTACAGCCTTAATAAGGTAAATATGACCTTTTTCAGGTGATAATCTTGCTAAAACTCCTATATTAAATATATTATTATGTTTCTCTTCTCTTATCATAGTGCTCTTGCCATTATCTACACCATTATAAATCTTAAATATATTTTCTGACTTAACCCCATTAGAAATTAAATTTTGTTTTACCATATCAGAAACTGCTATGATATTTTTTCCTCTTAAATTAATATAATTCTTATTTTTATATACACTATGCTCTGTATGTATAATATTAACTTTTTTTCTCATTAATAAGTTTATTAAATATATCAATGAAGTTGTATATCTGTGGTGAGAGTGCACAATATCTATAGAGTTTTCTTTAACTATTTTTACTATTTTTTTTATAGAGGTAACCATTTTTTCTTTTTGATTTAATGGTAAATCTATTACTATTACATTCTCATTAACCCTATCCAAAAGTTTTCCTTTTGTTGTTCCAAGATAAACTTTACTCGTTGTTTTATTTGATATTTCATTAACTAAATCTAATACAACTTTCTGCGCTCCACCTATATTCATATTAGGATATAAAAATAGTATATTCATATCATATTCTCCTATTCTAATTTTAACTAACTATTTCTCCTGCTTTAATAAAGGAGTTTTCCTTAACTATTACTGTTCCCAATACCATACTATTTGGACTTAATATGCTCCCTGACTTTATTATTGGTAATTCATCCCTAAATAATTATATAAATTCTTTTTATTATTATTTCCTCCCAAGGTAACTCTCTGATAAATTTTAACATTATCTTCAATAGTGACTTGATGTCCTATTACTATACCTAATACATGAACAATAATTATATTTTTTCCTATTATAGCACTATAATCTATATCTACATTTTATATAACTATATACATTTATCTATTAATAAAAGATTATTCGTATATAATATATGGCTAACTCTATATAATATAAAACAATTAAAACATTGATTTATAATAACTACAAAAATATATTTTTATGATAATTATATTTTTATAAAATTTAAGTTCTTCTATTATTCTCTATCTTAAATACTTTTATATAATTCTCTATATTTATTAATGCAGTATTCTTTAGAAAATCTTTTAGAAAATTCCTTTCTAAAGTCCTTTTCTTCTAGATACTTTCCTAAATCTATTTCACTAACTTCTTCTAAATTTTTATTACAATATCCTAATTGAGGATATTTTTTTATAAATTGATAGAAATCTCCAACCTCACCTATCATAATTAAATATAATCCTTTTGATAAATATTCTGATAGCTTTACTGGCGATGCAACTTTATTTAAATTGGTATTATCTCTAATTAAAATTCCTATATCTGCTTTTGAATAAATACTATCTAATTCTTTCTTATCTAAATTATAATAAAATTCACTTCTTATATTTAACTTTTTAAATGTATTTTCTAATTCATAATTTTTATTTCCATTCAAACATAATATTGCATTTATATTATTATTCTTAATTTTAGCAAGCAATCTTGGTATATCATTTATTCTTTGATAAAATTGCTGTCCTCCAACATACAAAACATTTAGTGTATCGTTATTATTTTTTTCTCTACCTACTTCGTTAAAAGAAGCAAAACAAGGAATTACCGTTTCTCTTGTTATTTTAAAATTATATCTATTATGATAATATTGTCTTAATTGGTTTGATACATAATTAATATAATCGATTGACTTATCATTAAAAATATATTTATCTAATTCTAAAAAGTATTTAGCTCTATTTATGTTTACTTCTTTAAGTTCCTCATAAGGAACTCCTCTTATATCGGCTATAATACTTATATTTTCATTTTTTTCTTTTAACATTTTTGCAATTGTTGTTGCTTCTTGCCCTCTACAATGAATAATTTTTTTAACATTTCTAGAAAATTTATTTATATATATATTAAGTAAAGAAAACGCTATCTTCTTGGAAATTTCACCCTTGAATCCTATATACGGAATTATTTTTACATTAAACTTATTTACCTTTTTTAATATTTGTAACTGCTTTAATCTTTTATTATTCCATCTAACATTTATAGGTTGCATCAATAATAATGTTAAATTATTTTCTATTGATAATTCGCTATTCAATAATTCAAGTACTTGCGAATTAAAGACAGTCGATGTTATTCCTTCCATAGTTAAATAATATATCTTCTTTTTATCCACTATAATACTCCCTTAGTCCTATATTTAATTAATTTAGCAGTAAACTTTAAATTTCCAACTATATACCTTTTAAACATTCTTCTTGGTTCTTGAATAAATCTATGAAACCATTCTAGCCCACAATTTTGCATCCACTTTGGAGCTCTTGTTGTTTTACCTGCAACAACATCAAAGCTTCCACCAACTCCCATAGCAAATGGTACTTGCATTATATCCATATGTTCCTTTATCCAAAATTCTTTCATCGGAGAACTAAAAGCTACAAATAATATATCTGCCCCTGAATTTCTAATATCTTCAGCTATAATTTTCGCTTCTTCATCTTTAAAATACCCATTTCTATATCCTGCAACTTCTAAGTTGGGATACTCCTTTTTAAATTTTCTTACTACTTCAGATACAACTTCCTCTTTTGCTCCAAAAAAATAAGGTTTATATCCATTTTCAGCCGATATCTTAACTAATTCTGTAAATATATCTATCCCTGCAACTCTTTCAGGCAATGGATTTCCTAAAATTTTAGACCCCCACACAATTGATTGTCCATCTGCATTGATTAAAGGACATTCATTTACTATCTTAGTTAATTCTTCATCTTGTTGCATTAAGTTTACTTTACCAGCATTAATTACAACATGTTGTACACAATCTTTATTTTCAATATACTCTTGTATTCTCTCTAATGTTTCCTCCATAGTTAATGCATCAACAAATGTATTTAAAAACTTAACTCTTTTCCCCATAAAACACTATCCTTTTCTTATAAAATGTTAGGCTACAATAATTGCAACCTAACATTTTTATCTTATATTCTATAAACTTTTTCGCATACTTCAATAATATTTCTTGTATCATATACTATTTTTTCACTTAATAATTCTTGATTATTTCTTATTTCATCATGACTTACTAGAACTACTACTAATTCTGTATCTGCTAAGAAATTATCTAAATTCATAACTTGACCTTCAAATTTCTTTTCTTTTATAAATGGATCATATACTTTAATTGTATCTATATTATACTTTTCAAATATATCTAATAATTGTAATGTTGGACTTTCTCTCATATCATCAACATTTTCTTTATATGTTAATCCATATAAACCAACCTTAGAATAATCCTTAATATTATTTTCCTTCATTATTTTATGTATTTTATCAAATACATATTGAGGCATTCCATCATTAACTTCTCTTGCCCCTAATACAACATTAACTATATCTGGATAATCCCCAACTAAGAACCATGGATCAACAGATATACAGTGTCCTCCAACTCCTGGTCCTGGAGTTAATATATTTACTCTTGGATGTTTATTAGCAATTCTTATAAGCTCATATACATCCATACCTTCTCTATCACACATCTTAGCTAATTCGTTAGCAAATGCTATATTAATATCTCTAAAAGTATTTTCTACAACCTTACTCATTTCAGCAGTCTTTATATCTGTAACAACAATTTCATTTTTACAGAAGCTTTCATACCAAGACTTAACTTCTTCTCCAACTTCTCTTGAGTCAGCTCCAATAGTTCTTGAATTATGTTCTAATTCATATACCATTTTTCCAGGTATTATTCTTTCTGGTGCATGAACTAAATGTATATCTTGTCCTATTTTAAATCCAAATTCCTCAATTATAGGTCTAACAAATCTATCAATAGTTCCTGGTGATATAGTTGATTCTATAACTAAAATTGTATTCGGTTCACAAATCTTAAGCACTTGCTTTGTTGCTGCAATTACATATTTAGCGTCTATCTTCTTTGAGTCTGCAATATAAGGTGTTGGTACTGTTATAATATATCTATTAGTTTTCTCATATTCAGTTTGGAACTTTATACCTCTATCTAGTGCAGAATTAAATACTTGTTCTAATCCTTCTTCTTCAAAAGTTAGCTCCCCTCTGTTTAATGTATTTACTAACTCTACATTTAAATCTGTTCCTACAACTTCAACTCCATTAGCTGCAAACATTAAACTTGTTGGTAAACCTATGTATCCTAGTCCTATAATATTTAACTTACCCATTTTATTTTCCCCCTCTAATAAATCTAAAATTTTCTTCTATTATTTCTAAGATTCTACTACAAGCCATACCATCTCCATATGGATTAGTCGCTTGTGCCATAACCTTATATGATTCTTCATTGTTAATTAACTCATTTGCTATAGTAGCTATATTTTCTCTATTAATTCCGGCTAGTCTAACAGTTCCAGCTTCTAAAGCCTCTGGTCTTTCTGTTTCAGTTCTCAATACTATAACTGGCTTTCCAAGTGCTGGAGCTTCTTCTTGAATCCCACCTGAATCAGTCATTATTAAGTAAACCTTAGCCATTAAGTTAGTAAACTCTACATATTCTAACGGTTCTATTAAGTGAACTCTCCCTGAATATTTATCAAAATACTCATGAGCCAACTTTCTAATCGATGGGTTTTTATGCATTGGAAATATTACTTCTACATTTTCATTACTATTAATTAATTCAATCATAGCTTTAAAAATATTTTCCATTGGCTTTCCCCAATTTTCTCTTCTATGAGTAGTAAGTAATATAACCTTTTTATTATCAAAGTCTATATTATTTAGTGTCTTATCCTCAAAGACATGATTTTCATTTACTACACTTAACAAGGCATCAATTACAGTATTACCAGTAACATATATTTTTTCAGAGTTAACTCCTTCTGAAAGCAAATTCTTTTCATTAGTTTTAGTTGGTGCAAAGTGTAAGTTAGTTATAACTCCAGTTAACTTTCTATTTGCTTCTTCTGGAAATGGTGAATAGATATCATAACTTCTTAATCCAGCCTCAACATGTCCAACAGCTACTTTATTATAAAAAGCTGCTAAAGCTCCATTTAAGGTAGTTGAAGTATCTCCATGAACTAAAACTATATGAGGATTACATTTCTTTATAACCTCATCAACACCCTTTAATACCTTATTAGAAATATCTATTATTGTTTGTCCATGAGACATAATATTTAAATCAAATTGAGGCTTTATATTGAATATTTTTAATACTGAATCTAGCATTTCCCTATGTTGCGCAGTAACACATACAATTGATTCAAATCTTTCATCTTTTTCTAACGCTTTAACAAGCGGAGCCATCTTTATAGCTTCTGGTCTTGTTCCAAATACACTCATAACTTTTATTTTTTCCATTTGTCCATATCCTCTCTTTTAGCTAGCATTTTTATCTCCAAACAGTACAAATACTGTTTTAAAAATTAACTTAATATCCCCCCAAAAACTTCTTTCCTCAACATATTTAATATCAAGTTTCATCCAATCTTCAAAATCTATATTATTTCTTCCTCTTACCTGCCAATAACAAGTCAATCCTGGCTTTACATCGTGTCTTCTATGCATCCAAAGTTCAAACTGAGCAACCTCTTTAGGTAGGCTTGGTCTTGGGCCTACAAGACTCATATCCCCTTTAAGAACATTCACAAGCTGAGGTATTTCATCTAATGAAGTTTTTCTTATAAACTTCCCAACCTTAGTAACTCTAGGATCATCCTTCATCTTAAACATAGGTCCCGACATTTCATTTTGAGCTTCAAGTTTTTTCTTTAACTCTTCAGCATTTATCACCATTGATCTAAACTTATACATTTTAAACTTCTTCTCATATCGACCTACACGCTCTTGAGAAAATATCACAGGTCCTTTAGATTCTAACTTTATTAAAACCATAATTATCAAAAGTATCGGACTTAATAAAACTAATCCACATAATGATCCTAATATGTCTATACTTCTCTTGGAAAATTCATACATTTTCCTTTCTTCTACTACAATCTTACTATCATCAATCCTACACTGTAGTTCCTCCATGACATAACACCCCTAACATAACTTTCTAAATAATTAAAAAAAATAATAAACCACTATAAAAATTAATAAAAATACTTTAAAAACCCCATAAAAAATTCCGGTATTCCCCCAAACACCGGAATTTTAAATTAATCAAACAAGCTTTATTTCCCATATATAGCTTATTTAAAATCCCTTTTCTTATCCTTTGTTTAAATACGTTACATATATGAAAACTTTCCCCTATAAAAACATCATACTCCGTCAAAGCTATTCCCAAACTTTCAACGAATCCACACCACTTATCTTAAGTATTCACTTCCCTAGATACAGGTCTTTTTCACAAGCAAAACTCTTGGCCTCGCCACAGGCGACACTTGGAGTCGCGCAGCGACCTTTGGACTTTTGCGCAAGCAAAACCATTCCCCTTTAACCTACACAAACTAATCTACCTCTGTCTAAAGGTAATCATCCTCGCCTGTCATATCCCCCAATACAACAGCTATATATATATTCGAACTTATTAAGCTTATTCTCCCCTCAACAAGCTATAAACTTATATAATCCTTCTCCTTACGAAGCAAACACTTCTTCGCCGAAGTCAAATTTCTCTATGACGTAGTCATATATTTCTCTGCCGAAGGCATATTTCTCTTACCAAAGATAACATTTCTCTTCGCGTCAGCGACTATTCGTTTCCATAATAGTAATAGTATTTATTCTTACTTTGTTCTACTCCATTAAGAACTGTTCCAATAATATTTCCATTAACCTTCTTTATTGCATTTATAGAATTCATAACAACATCTTTCTTTGTTGCACCAGCTTTTACAACTAAGATTGTCCCATCAACCTTAGTAGAAAGTACTTGTGAGTCCGTTACAGCTCCTACTGGTGGTGTATCCATTATTATGTAATCAAAGTGCTTTTTCATCTCTTCTAAGAAGATTGTCATAGCTCTTGATCCTAACATCTCTGATGGATTTGGTGGTACCTTCCCTGCTGGTACTACTGTTAAGCCTTCATTATATTGGATAGCTACATCTTCCATAGTTTTTTTATGTAATAATAAATCTGTTAATCCATAATTATTAGATATTCTAAATCTCTTATGTAACGAAGGTTTTCTCATATCACAATCTATTAAAAGAACCTTATTCTCTCCTTGAGCCATTGCAAGCGCTAAATTCCCTGCTGTTGTACTCTTACCTTCTGCTGGTTCTGAGCTTGTTACAACTATACTCTTATATTGTTTATCAAAAGAGCTATACTGTATATTTGTTCTAAGAGTTCTATAACTTTCAGCAGCTATAGACTTTGGTTTTTGGTCAACTACAAACATCTTTCTACCTCCAAAATGAGATTCTAAATCTATTATTTAGTTAATTAAATTTAAGTGAAAGTCAAAATTTCAATTTGGTAACTTAAACTTACACTTTATATGTACACCTACGAATTTATATGGGTAGGTGTTTCCTTATAAATCTTCTAAAGTAGGAATAACCCCAAGTACTGGTAATTCTAACTCTTTTTCTAATTGTTCTTTAGTTTTATAAGTGTTATCTAAATACTCAAGTAAGAATACTAAACCTACACTTACCATTAATCCTAAAAAGAATGCTATTGCTATATTCATCTTCTTATTTGGACTAACTGGTTTTTCTGGCATTTCAACAGCTTCTATAGTTCTAACATTACCATTAGGAACTAATTCCTTAGCTGTCTTTATAAAATTATTTGAAATTGCTTTAAGGACTATCTCTGCTTCCTTAGGATCCTTACTTTGATACTTTATTTGAAGTATTTGAGTATCAGCTACTGGAACTACTGTTAATGCACTTGATACAGCTCCAACCTCTAAGTCATAATTTGAATCCTTTATTGCACTTGTTAATAAGTCTCTAGTCTTTATTGTTTCAGAATAAGTTTTTAAAAGTTTTTGATACATTGCTATATCATTACTGTTATAAACTTCTTCTGAATTTTCTTCCTTACCTACAAAAAGCTTTGTGCTTGCCTCATAAACTGGATCAATTATAAAGAAGCTAAAAACTCCTGAGATAACTGTTGCTACTATGGTAATTAAAGCTATCATCTTCCAACGCTTCTTTAAAGCTTCAAAAATCTCTTCAATACTTATCACTTGTTCTTCCACTTAATTCACTCCTATCTAATATCTCTTCACCCCAGGTGAACATTTCTCTATCCGAAGGATATATTTCTCTTCAACACAGTTGAAGATTTATCTGCCAAAGGCAAATTTCTCTTCGCTTTAGCGACTAATCAATCTTCGGAATAATCCCTATACATGGAATCTCTAAATCTCTTTCTACTTCCTCTTTATCTGAATATGTACCATTCATAAATTCCTTTAAAAAGGTAACTCCTAATCCAATCATCATTCCAAGCAATGCTCCTATAGCAACATTCATTTTTTTATTAGGTCCTACAGGAATTTCTGGAACAATAGGCTGTTGAATTATATGAACATTTCCTTTTGGATAAAGCTTCTTAGATAACTTCATAAATTCTTCTGTTATCCCATAAACCATATCATATGCTTCTTCCCTACTATCACTTACATACTTTATTTGAAGTATTTGAGTATCTGCTATTGAAATAGCTTGAAGCTTGGACAATACTTCGTTTACTGATATATCTTGTCCAACATTACTTATTGACTTTCTAACTAAATCTTTAGTTTTAACTAATTCAGAATAAGTCTTTATAAGCCTTTGATACATATTAATCTCTTCATTAGTATAAGTTGTAGATACATTTTTAAATCTTTCTTTACCAATATAAACTTTAGTAGATGCTTCATACTCTGGTGGTATAAAGAAAAAAGTTATTATAGCTGATACTAAAGTTACTGATAAAGTGCTAATTAAAATTAATCTTAAGTTATTTTTTAAGCTCCTAAAAACATCTTCAAATTTTACTTCTTTCATACCTAACCCTTTATCATTTTTAATTTATAATTTTTAACTAATAAAAAATATAGTCGTATCGTTTTCCCACAGTGATTATAACAACTAAATTCTTTTTTGAAAACATTGCAATTCAACATCAAAAAACATATCTTTCCCTTTTAATTACATTTTTTATTTAATTGTTAGCATTTACATTTAATTTTAAGAAATAAAATTTTCGACATTTGCTGATTTTTAAACGTGAAAACATTTTATAAAACCTTAAAATGTAATATATATATCTATTGTCAATATTTTCTTAAAATATTTTGTCGTAATTTGTTTAACGATTTTTATTTTTTTATCTTTTTCACTGTTTTCTTTTGCCATTTTTTATATTTTAGCTTCTTTTTAATATTGTTATATTAAATTTTAAATTAAACTTCATTCTTTTACTTTATTTTCATTAAAAACTCAGTTCATAAAAAATTCAATATAACTTACATTATATTTTTAGTAATAATTAAAAAAGATGACTAAAATTAGAACTACTTAGCCATCTTTAATACCTCATTGTAATTAATCACTCTTAATATACTTTTTTTGAAAAGTATTCCACCTTTTTCCTCTGAGGCATAAAAAGAATTATCAGTTCCAATTTTAAATTCTGAAGTTTCCTCACTTTTTTTAATATTATATATTTTTGAGTTAAAAATATCTTTGCCTATTATATAATCTTTATTTTCTTTTAAAAATATACATCTATAAAGCTTTAACTTATTACCCATGCTCCTTATATTAAATCCTCCTTATATTTTTATAATTAAATCCTATATTATATATCGGCAACTTTTGATTTTCTTTTACTATTTTATATGTTTTTTGTCCTAATTTATAGTTTTTACGAAGATATTTCACGCTATTTTTTGATACTTTTGCGTAATGTATTGGGTATTTTTTAATCATATTATTTAATTTCATAATAATTCCTATTTAACTAACATAATTATATCAACACTCCATAATTTAGTAAATATATTTCTATTTTTTTCTACATATTTCTACATTAATTATTAATTTTATTTTAATTCAATTAATATATTTATATTATTACCATTTTATGTTATAATTATAATGAACATAAGTTCTTATCTTTGACTTTCGAAAGGAGTATTTTAAAATTTATGATCAAAACTAATAACATTTCTAAAACTACTATCTCATCTACAAAAAACTCTCACCTAAGAAACAATACAAATTTAACAGAAGCTTTGAAGCAAGCAAAAGAAAAAGACCAGGATGCAACACTTACATTAATAAATAAGTATTCTCCCCTGGTCGATAAATATAGTCGCATATATAAATTGAAGGATTATGAAAAATCTGATTTACAACAAGAAGGCAAAATAGCAATCATAAATGCTATAGACAAGTTTGACCTTTCTAAAAATCCAAATGTCTTTGATGGATATGTTATCAACTCTATAAGAAACAAATATGGCACCCTTGCCAGAACTCATATCAAAAGAAATACTGAATCAAGCCTTAACATACCTACTAATAATGAAGACTCTTCTGAAATAATCGATCTAATCCAAGATACTATTGACCTTGAAAAATCCTATATCACCTCTGAACAAATCTCTAGATTACAATTAGCCATTAATACATTATCTATAGAAGAGCTAGAATTAATAAACATAGCCTATATGAAAAAATCTAACTCTCTATTAAACTATTGCAAAGAAAATAACCTCACCTACCACACTTCTAGAATGAAATTAAAAAAGTCACTGAAGAAACTACGCTCACTTCTCCAATAACTTTTAATTCTTAACTGTTCTTATCTTCCTTTTCCAACAGGTAAATTCTCTTGGATATTATCATTAACTCCACCTGTACCTTGCTCTTTATTATCCTCTACTGGCTTTTGGTCATTTGGTTGAGATGTTACTCCTCCCGTTCCCTCTTCTACAGGTGGTACCACTTCAACTGGTGGAATAGGCTTAATATCTATTGGCTGTCTAACATATATAACAACACCTTGAATATTATAATTTCCAGTTTTATAAAGAATAGTATCATTTTCAAGATTGTATCCTCTATTATTCATTACATTATTATATATAATCTTTGCAGCAGCATTAACCTCAACACTTCCTGTATCAATCCTATTTATATTGTATCCTTCAAACAAAGTCCATAATGCAACTTGAGTAGCTAAGTAAGCTTCATCCTCATCATTTACCCCAAGCTCATCAACTCCTCTATTTGGATATCCATTAGATAATATTATATTTATATCATCAGTAGCAATTCCATAAGAACTAAACCTTTGTCCAACCGGATAATCCTTATCTAAATCAAGACAATACCCAATACCAGCAGCGGAAACTATCTTCTGCACATCAACCTTAAAATTATCATAATAAAACTCACCTATTATTCTATCCTCAGTATTTATAGTTAAACCTTTAGGCTCAACACTACAATTCTCATTAATAAGCGCAAAACTGCTTATTGATGTGCCTAATAAGATAAATGCTAATACTAAAATACTAACCTTAGAATATAGAACTTTAAAAGCTTTCATTTTCATCACCTCTGTCCAATTTTATCTTTTGCTTTTATGTCTGTATCTTAATAGTATTAGCATTTTCCAGATTAATATTTATATAAAAATACCTGCGACAAACTAAATTGCCGCAGGTAAACATTACTTTAAAAAATCCCCAGGAATTTTTTCTTTTCTTTTAGTATCGCTCCTATAAACTCTACCTCTTCGTTGTTTAACATAGCTTCTGATGATTCTTTAAATAGAACTATATCTTCTTTTTCTACAATATTTAAGAATTGACTTAAATCTGTATTTCTTCTTGTATCTCTATGTGCATCAGAACCTATAAAGTTATAAACTCTATTCATTAAATAAGCTTCAGCTGTTTTTTTTACATCTTTTCCAAACTCTCCAGTAATACTACCAGTGTTTAGTTGGAAAAGGCATCCTTCCTTTATTAGCTTATTTATTAATGAAGGCCTTTTTATAAATGGTCTATATCTTTCAGGATGAGCTATTATAGGGGTTATCCCTTTTAGCTGTAGCTCATATAAGTTGTCTATAACTTGGTCTAGATTAAATTCAAGCATTGGTAATTCAATTAACATGTATCTTGTCCCGTTAATTGTCCCAATAGAACCTCTATTATAATATTCAATTATTCTATCTGAATAATAAATCTCTTGTCCTTGATATATTTCAATTTCTACATTATTATCTTTAGCTAATACTCTAAGCTTTTCTACAGCTTCGGTAACTTCATTATATTCATAATCAAATCTACCTCTCATGAAATGAGGTGTCACAACAAGCTTTTTAGTTCCACCTTTTTCAGCCATCTTCAGCATACTGACGGCCATCTCTTCATCTTTCGCCCCATCATCAATTCTAGGTATAACATGCGAATGTATATCTATCATACTTTCTATATCCCTCTCTTTTTATCATTACATATTTATATATTTAATTTATATATTTATACGACCAAATCTAAATTTATGTTAATAAAATATTACTTCTTTCCATCATAAAAGCTTTAATATATTATACAAAAAATCTATAAATTTAACTATAGCATTTTTATGTACAAACTGTTACTAAATGTATTTATACATCAAACCTTTAAAATATAATTATCTATTTTTACAAGACAACCTGTTGAAAATATTTCTTCAAGCTCCTTACGAAAATTACTAAATTCAGTATCATCATAATTATCCTTATTATAAACAGTCTTACACTTAATAACTTTTAATTAGGTGCTATTAAACAAGCAGATATAAATTATTGATTTTCATAAACAACTCTAGATATCTCCTCTATTAGTTCTATTGCACTTTCTCCCCAGTCAACTAAATATTTATCATCAGCTTCACCATCTCCTTCATATGATGTATCTGATAACTCCCCTATATCCTTAGTTAATACCACTAAAATGTAAGGATTTTCATCATAAACTATTCCAATATCATGATAATATCTATAATATTCTCCTATTTTATGGGCAACATTCTCATAAGGAACATATTTAGCTATTCTATCATCATAAATTGTATTTTTCATATGTTCTATTATATCATCATAATACTCATTGCCATCTGGATTAGTATATAGTCTATATAATATTTCGAATTGTTGTTGAGCTGTAGTAATATTCCCTGGCGTTACTTTTTCACCTGTTACTTTTTCAATATAATCATCTGTTTTTATCTTACTAATTCTTCTAAGCATATTTTTAGCTATGTTATCTGATTCAGTAATAGATAATTCGATTATCTTGCTTATAGGCAATGGTTCAATCTCATCTTGTAAATATAAGACTCCACTACCTTCTTCATAATCTTCTTCTGTATAATCCACAAGTGTATCCATTGAAAATACACCTGATTGTACTTGGTCTGCAATATCCATTGCTGTAGCTACCTTTGTAGTTGATGCTGCTATAAACTCTTTATTCTCATTTAAAGTATATTTTTCATTAGTATTTAAATTATAATAATATATAGCTACATTATCTTTATAATCACCTAAGACTTCATCTATTCGCAAACCTAGATCACTATTAGAATCATATTCATCTCTTTTTCTTTCGGAGCCTTTATCTATTGATATATTTTTTTTATAATTATCAGAGCTACCTGCCCCTAAAGTCTCTTCCTTTAATATATCCTTTTTAATAAAAGCAATATAAATTACTAATACAAATACTATAAATATAGATATTATCCAAATCATCTTTTTATTTCTCATCATACGCACCCCTGTATATTTCAAAAAAAAACCTTCATGTGCACAACTTGTCCCAAAAACGTTATGCCACATGAAGGTTATATTATGTAGTTTTTACTCTGCAATAGCAACCGGTTGTATTACTTCTTTATTTATTCCAACAATCTTCATTATTTGCTCTGATCTTTCCTTAGTTGATCCTTTGATTACTGAGTATTTAACATTTTCAGCATCTAAGAATCCTAAGATAGCCTTGTCCACTGCTTGAGCAACTTCTTCATCTTGCCATCTTACTCCATCTTTCTTGTATCCAAACTCTCTTGGTACGAAGAATATGTAATCATATTGTGGTAAATCTCTTAAAGCTAAGCTGTATAAATCTTTTAATATTTCGATTTCTTTCTTAGTTCTAATCTTGTCTCCAAGCATTAATCTTCCGTATATGTATGGTACAAATGTAGCGTAGTCAGTTACTGCATAATCAAAGCTGTCTAAGCTCTTTTCTAAGTGTAATTGACCTAAGTATATTCCATATTGCTCAGAGATTGATTCAATCATTCCCTTTTCTCTTAAATAATCTGTGCTATATTCTGTAGCAACTCCTACATTTATATCTCTAATCTTTAAGTCTACATATAATTGTTGAATTAATGTTGTCTTCCCACATCTAGGTCCCCCTAGGATAGCAATTCTTACTGGCATTGGCAAATCCTCCAAATATTTATAATAAATTTCAAATGATTATTCGTAATAACAGGATTTAATTATAACAACAAAATTCGACTTTTTCAACCTTTGGACATAAGTAATAATTAGTAATTAGTTTTTCCTTCAGTCAAGACCCCATCATCAAGATATAGCACCCTTTTACTATAATTTGCAACATTGGTATCGTGAGTAATCATAATTATAGTGTTACCTATTTCATTCATTTTTTTAAATAATTGAAGTATTTCTTTTCCAGTATTTGAATCAAGTGCCCCTGTTGGTTCATCAGCTAGAAGCAATGCTGGCTTTGTTACAAGAGCACGAGCAATTGCTACTCTCTGTTGCTGTCCCCCTGACAATTCATTGGGCTTATGATTCATTCTATCTCCTAATCCAATACTTTCGAGAATTTCCCTTGCTTTTTCTGTAGCTTCTCTACGGGACATTCCTCTAATTAACAAAGGCATCATAACATTTTGAATAACTGTATATTGTGGTATTAGGTGATATTTTTGAAATATAAACCCGATATTTTCATTACGTACTTTTCCTAGTTCATCATCACCACACTTGTGTATTTGTATATCTTCAAGAAAGTATTCCCCATCATCACTATTATCCATACAACCTATAATATTCATAAGTGTAGATTTTCCGGAACCTGATGCTCCAAGTATTGCGATAAACTCTCCCTTTTCTACAGTTAAGTTTATATCCTTAAGAACATGAAGTGAATTTTCTCCTACTTTATAAGACTTATTTATATTTTCTAATTTTATTATAGTTTCCATAACCTTATTCCACTATATCAACAGATTGAACTATTGGAGCTTCTTTTGTTCCTTTTGCAAATACCTTTATTATTGAGTTTGTTTTTATTGCAGATAATTTACTATCACTTCCAGATCTCATATCAAATATATTTGCACCTGTTGGAATTGTAATTTTTATAGTCTCACCTGTATATTCTAATTCTAACTTTTCATTATCTCCTGGATCTCCAAGTTGAAATACCTCTCCACCTTCTGATGGATCTATACTTATTGAATCTTGGCTAATTGCTTCACCACTACCCTCTGTCAGTGATTGACTACCTTCAGGTATAGAACCTGAATCTCCCCCTATTGATTCCTGAAACTGAACACCCTCTGGTAACTTTGAACCATTTCCACTTACGTCTTGATCCTTTGCTAATTCTATTTCTATTTCATTTCCTACTATCTTCTTAACTTTTCCAAGATATGTTCTTTCCTCAGACCCCTCATTTCCCTTGTTTTCATCTTGTGAATTATTAACCTCTGACGTATTGTTATCTTCGCTACTATTTTCAGGAGTATCATTTGATGAACACCCTACCATTGCCATTATTGCTAATATACTTAATCCTAAAGCTAAGTATTTTTTCATTTTCATAATTATTACTTCCTTTCAACATTTATATTTAATATTTTTTGTTATTCATAACTTAACGCTTCTATTGGTTTTAAATTTGCCGCTTTATAAGCTGGATATATTCCAAATAATGTACCTGTTGCAACTGCAAATATTAACGCCATAACTTTCCCACTAACTGAAGGTGTTACTGGTATATTTGTATATTTCATAAGCGGCATAATATAAACGCTTAATAATATTCCTACTACACCACCAAAACCACTTATAATTACTGACTCTAAAAGAAACTGTATCATTATATCCTTTTTAGAGCTTCCTAAGGCTTTTAATATTCCAATTTCCTTTGTACGCTCTTTTACTGATACAAATAAAACATTCATAATACCTATGCCTCCAACTATAAATACTATAGTTGCAACTGACATAAGTAATAACTTCATAGTTTTGGCTGATTTTGTAGCTGCCTCTATTCTACTTCCTGCATCCTCTAGCTTATATACACTACCATCCTCAAGAACATAATTTATTGTGTCTTTGATTTCGGCCATTGCTCTTTTAACTAAAGATAACTTACTTGCAAGAGCAACAATCTGAGGCATTGTATTATTATCAAATACATACTGAGATGCTGTGCTAAATGGAATAAATATAGTTTCATCGGGACTTAATCCCTGCATTCCGTCTCCTCTTCTTTCCAATACTCCCTTTATAATATAAGTTCTATTATTTATTTTTATAGTACTTCCAATTGCGTCCTCTGGCTTCATAAAGTATTTCTTAGCTAGTCCATCTCCTATAACAGCTGCATTGGTATAATCCTCAACATCAATATCACTTATATTCTCTCCATAAACAACATCTAAATTGGATACTTTTGAATATTCTTCGGTTACTCCTGCTATTGCCATCTGCTCTTTTACTCCATTAATGACAGATTCTTTATAGGCACTACCCCTTATATCTATAGCTGATAAAGTTGTACTTTCATCCATTATCTGATTCATAATATCAACTGTAAGCTTTGGTATACTTTCGTTATTATTAAAACTACTTATTGAATAATCAGGGTTTACATAAATAGTTTCTGCACTTAGTCCACTAAACTGAGCCATAACTTCATCTTCTCCCCCCTGACCGATTGCAATTACTAATACAATAGTTACTGCACCTACAATTATTCCAAGGGAGGTAAGAAGAACTTTGAATTTATTTTGAATTATGTTTATAAATACAATTCGTAGTGTTTCAGAGAATCTCATACTTATCCTCCAACTACGACAGTGTCGCCTTCTTTTAATCCGCTTAATATTTCACTATTTCTACCATCTGAGAATCCAGTTTGTATAGTAACTTCCCTTAAAGTTCCATCTTCATTTTTTACATTTACAACTTGATTTCCATCTTTAAGTTTTATAGCTTTATTTGAAAGTATAAGTACATCTTTTACTTCCTTTAATATAAACTGAGCATTTGTAGTCATTCCCTCAAGAAGTCCATAGTCCTTTCCTTCTACATCAACTATTACCTTGTATGTAGTAGAATTCCCCTCTGAGTTTGGCTTTAAGTTTACATAGCTTACTTTCCCAGGAATTTTTTCATCTTGAAGGGCAGCTACTTCTAAAGTTACAATTTGATCTTTTTGTATATTATTAATATCATTTTGAGATACAACTATTTCTGCAAATACCTTATCTGAATTTCCAATTACAACAATAGGTATATCAGGTGATGTTATAGAATTTGCTGTACCTCCTAAAGACATTACTACTCCACTTACCTTTGCATAAAGTACAGGCGATTCTCTTAATTCATATAATTTATTAATTTCTGTATTTAGTCTATATACTTCTAATTCCGCTAACTCAACTGCATCCTTAGAGTATTCTGGTGCCTTTTTAGCTTGTTCAAGCTCCATATTAGCCCTTTTTAATGAGCCATAAAGTTCATTTATTTTCTTTTGTATCTCTTCCACTGATAAACTTACTAGCTTATCTCCTTCAGATACTCTCTGTCCTTCTTTAACATAAATCTCATCAATAGTTACACTTTGACTAAAATTATGGTCAACACTTTCAAACTTTATTATCCCAGCTCCATTAGTTCCTGCTGTAATATTACCTCTTGTTACCTCATATTCTCGCGGTCTGTTTATTTCCTCTTCTAGATTTTTGTCATCTACATTTTTAATAGTAAAATATCCTGCTGTAATTGCTAATATCGCAATTAAAAATATAATCGTTAAAGACTTCTTTTTCTTAAATACCAACTTCCTAATCTCTCCTCCCATTAGTTTTGTTAGTTCCTCTTTTCTTTAATGTTGTTTATATACCCATAATACAAATATCAGAGTTAAATAACGGTTAACTGTATACATAAACTTTAAATTACAGAGTAATTTATGATAGTTAATCACAACAATAAGAATATTGATATTATAAAAATTTTATTTAGTGTTACTTAAACTACAAAATAAATTAATAACACTATTTTAAATAGTAAAAAAACTGCTAGTTATTATAACTAACAGTTTTACCTATATAAGCCCTTTTATTATTATACAATTTAACATTTAATCTAATCCAAACTTAAATCTTTATCATTGGTAAAGTTATCTCAAATATACTTCCTCCACTCTCATTAGGTGTATAGTTTACACCCCCTCCATGACGACTAATGATATCCTTAGTAATAGCGAGCCCTAATCCTGCACCACCTATTTTACGAGAACGAGATGTATCTACACGATAAAAAGGTTCAAATATTTCTTTTTCCTTACCTTTTTCAATACCAACACCTGTATCTTTGATTGTTATTATACACTTTTTATCAACTTCTTCAGTAATTATATCTATACTTCCATTTTTATTATTATACTTTACTGCATTTTGAATTATATTAGAAATTGCGTGATTTAGCATAACACTATTTCCTTTAACGGATAAACTCTTACCATAAGTATTAATACTTAAACTCTTATCCTCAATTTCCTTTGCTAAATCCTTTATAATATCATTAATTATAATATTCATATCTACAGTATCATTAAAATGGTAATCCTTTTGTTCTGACATAGTAAATAAATTATTTACCAAACTAATCATTCTCTCTGTTTGTTTTTTAAATATAGCCACTGTGTACTTATAATCCTCTTCACTAGGATTTTCATCTATTTCAAGTACATCTAAGCTATTTTTTAGTACTGCTAATGGTGTCTTTAATTCATGAGCTGCATCTGATGAAAAACGCTTTTTACTTTCAAATGCTCTATCCAACCTATCTAGCATACTATTAAAAGATTTTTGAAGCTCTCCAAGTTCCTCACAGCTATTGAATCCAGATACTCTGTCAGATAGTTGATACTCATTTATTATCTCTATCTGTTTACTAAATTTCTTTACTGGGTTTAACATTTTACCTAATATAAAATATATTAATATAGAGCCAACAAAAATTATAATTATCATATATAAGACAGCATTATATTTAAAATTATACGATAACCTACTCATATTTATACTTTCTTTGTATCTGACCTCCTCATTAATTGAATCATTAATTGGTTTATCACCAAGTTTATAAGTAGGTTCATTATTATCTTTAAGGTTTATACTATTAACCGTAGGTAAGAAAATAATATTTGCATTATGTACAGAAGTAATAGTTAATATCGTTGAAATTAAAATAATTATTATAGTTACAACAAATGTAATTTTAAATCTTAATGATAACCTATTAATCATTTTTCACTCTCACCTTCGTTAATGGTGTATCCTACACCTCGTACATTTAAAATAATTTCTTCTTTACAATGTTGATTTAACTTTTTTCTTAAATTACTTAAGTGAACCTTTATAACGTTAGAAAACATACTCTCATCATTATCCCAAATATGCTCTATAAGCTCTTCTGCACTAATAACTCTTCCTCTATTTATTATTAGATACTCCAATATTGCAAATTCTTTTGGTCTGATATCTATATTTTCATTATTTTCACCATAAACAGTTCTTTTTGCCATATCTATAATGATATTTTCATATTTTAATTTAGTACTTTGTTGGGTAAAACTTCTTCGCAATAAATTTCTAATTCTTGCATTTAACTCACCAAAATCAAAAGGTTTCACTAAATAGTCATCTGCTCCTTTATCTAGTCCTTCTATTCTTTGCTCATAATTAGATCTAGCTGATAATATTAGTATCTTACAATCTTGATTCTCTTCTCGTATTTTTGAAAGTATCTCAAGTCCATCCATAGATGGTAAATTCAAATCAAGTATGATTAAATCATACTCATTCATATAAAATAAATCTAACCCATCTCTTCCATCAGTAGCTGTATCTACAGCATATCCAACCTTTCTAAGCCCTCTAGATAAAGTATTAATTAAGTCCTCTTCATCCTCTATTAATAATAATCTCATAATTATTTCCTTCCATAAACTTTAATTCATCTATATATTATATAATATTGATAGTTAAAATTTAGTTAAATCAACTGTCTACCCAATCATCATATGTTACTAAGTTTCCTTTTCTCACTTCAGTTAATCTATATGTTAATAGCTAAAATTATTATTCAACACAATCATTAAATTATGCTTTTTCTAAATTTTTAAGTTTTTATAGTAATATAAAAAAACGCATGACTTACTTGTCATACGGTTCATCATTACTTTTTAGTGCATATGAGTATGATAGATTCCGTCCAATAAATCCATTAAATTTATTTTCATTCATCTATTTAACGTCCTAAACTAATACAAATATACTAACCACAATTTATTATTTATTAATATTAAAATTTTTATTTTATTATACGCAAAAAAGGTTGTAGTTTAAACTACAACCTATAACAATCTAAAATTATCTTCTATTTTGTTCTTTTTTAGCTCTTCTACAAGCTAAACATCTTGTTGGTTCGTTTGTAAATCCTTTTTCTTTGTAGAATTCTTGCTCTCCTACTGAAAATACGAATTCACTTCCACAATCTCTACATACTAATGTCTTATCCATAAATATTCCTCCTGAAATTAAAGATTCTAAATTGATATAATAATCTCTAATTTTTGAGAAACTATTTACCTAAATGAAACTTTTTATTTTTTGTTAGCAACTTTGCTACTTACTTAGTATAACATAGTATTTATTAAATTGCAACCCTTAATAACTTACTATTTCATTTATCATATTATAATTTAAAATTTCATATTATTAATTAAATTATTTATAATTGGAGGGTTATTTTGAATTTTGATGGTATTATTATTGGTTTAATTTCTTTCCTTATAATAGGCCTATTTCATCCTATAGTAATAAAAGGTGAATATTACTTTTCTAAAAGGATTTGGCCAATCTTCTTAGTAGTAGGAATTGTCTTTCTTGCATTATCACTCTATGTTGATAATTCTATATTTACTGCTTCCTTAGGGGTAATAGGCTTTAGCTGTCTTTGGAGTATAAAAGAGATATTTGAACAAGAAGAGAGGGTTAAGAAAGGTTGGTATCCTAAGAAACCAAGATAAAAATCTCAATCCATTTATAGAAAAATAACTATAATAATAATAATAATAATAATAATAATAAGGAACTGTATTTAAACAGTTCCTTATTATTTTGCTATATTACTTAGCTACATTATTTTGTTATATCACTTTATTATTTTAGTTTCAGCAACCTTAGCTATCCAACCTGCTGATTTCTTTTTCTTTCTCTTATATCCATCGCCAAGGTCAACAGAAACAAATCCATATCTATTCTTAAATGCATTCATCCAAGACCAGTTATCTATTGCTCCCCAATAATGATATCCAACACAGTTTGCTCCATCTTCAATAGCTTTTGCTACCCACTCAAGATGTTCACGAACGAACTCTATTCTATAGTCATCTTGGATTACTCCATTTTCATCAGCATATTTAATTTCGCCTTCAACACCCATACCATTTTCTGATATGAAGAATTCTAAACCTGGACACTCATCTTTAATCTTCATTCCGAAGTCATAGATTCCTTTAGGATATATCTCCCATCCTCTATAAACATTCATCTTTCTTTCTGGCCAGATGTATGGATCAGAAAATATTGGGTTTCCTTCATCATCAAACTTCTTAGCTGGAGCTTGTACTCTCGCTGGTTGATAATAATTAAATCCTAACCAGTCAACCTTACCTAAAGCTATTATTTCCTTATCTCCAGGTCTTATATATGGAGCTATTCCATACTCTTCTAATGTATCAAGTACATCCTGTGGTAGTTTTCCATTACTTACAACATCAAGCCACCATCTGTTGTGTAATCCATCTTCCATTCTAACCGCTTCTAAATCCTCTGGTGATGGATTTTCCTTAGTATATGGAGGCGCAAAACAATTTATTAATCCAATTCTTGCTCCTTCACATAATTCTCCTGCTTTTTGAGCTAATCTAAACTCATTAACAGCTAAACAGTGAGCTAAGGTAATATGATATTGAACTGTCATAGCTCTCTTTTCATCTCTTATATATGGATACCATAAAGCTTGGTGGAATGTACACATTGGCTCAACTATTGGCTCATTAAATGTAAACCAATGCTTAACCTTAGACCCAAATTCCTTAAAAGCTTTTCTAGCATAATTAGCATAAGCTTCTACAACATCTCTACTTTCCCATCCCCCTCTATCATAAAGATAAACTGGCATATCAAAATGATAAAGATTAATAAAAATATCTAATCCATTTTCTAAAGCACAATCTATTACTTTATGGTAGAATTCTGCTCCCTCAGGATTTATACTTCCATCCTTATCTAAAAGACGAGACCATTGTATTGATGTTCTAAAAGAATTAAAGTTTAAAGACTTTAACATCTTTATATCATCTTCATATTTGTTATAAAAATCATTTCCTACATAACTTCCTACATTATTATGGAACTTGTTAATTTCTAAATCAGAATATCTGTCCCAGAAGTTTGGTAACTTTCCACCTTTATTGTGAGACCCCTCAGTTTGTGGACCAGACATTGCTGCTCCAAAGAAAAAGTCTTTTGGTAACCTACAATCTGTCATAAATACTTCCCTCCATCTAAAAGTACTAGATAACTTATCTCTAATTATACCTTTATACTATAATAAATATACCCGCATGTAAACATTTGCAGATGTGTTTTCATTTTTTGAAAATATAAAAGCTCATATATAATATTTATCAACTCATATATAAGTCAAATCTAAAAAACTCTTCATATATAAATAGGGTTTTATTTAGTCTTCAATTAACTAAATAAAACCCTATACTATGGTGATCTTGTAATAATAGCTTAACACCTAAACTTTTCTAACAATTTTTAAACCTACTGTAAAAGTTAATAAATATCTACTCAATAAATATTAAAACTTTAAAATATCGGGGTGACATGTAAGAGATGGGTTATACTTATTTCTACTATGTAATATGCTATTAACTACTAAAATATAAAATTATAATTTAGTAAATCTACATTTTTATCGTTTGTTTATTATAGCCATGTCTTATTTTAAATTTCTAACATATTAAGTTTTAAAGCTTAACTTTTTAAGATTTAAATGATTGGGGTCGAAGGGGAATCTTCGATATTGAAATGATCTAAATATTAAGCATATTATTAAGTGTATTCTCTTTTGTATATTATCAATTTATCTGTAGTTAAATTTATAATAAAGAAGATTAAATTTAATTAGATATAAACAATTACTCCGACTTAACATCATCTATGTTGTTATAATCTTCTATAATTCAATTTTACGCCATTAAAGTAATTTTTTCAACATATTCACACTAATTTTACTATTTTTTTCATTTTATTACTGTGTTTACGTAAACATTTAAAATTTTCTTAATTTTTAAGCATATAATTTGTCATCTTTATATTTTACCTTCTTCTCCCCTTGCTTATTATCTTAATTGATAATAACTCTTTATTTAATATTTACTGTAATAAAGTAAAAAGGAGAATCTTCTATAGAAACTCCTTATTTAACCCAATATATTTAAATTATTTTTATTCTAAAAAGCTACTTACCGCTTCTTCAAGCGCATCTGCAAGTTGTTGTAAAACTTTTATTGATGGATTTGTTCTCATCCTTTCAATATCAGATAAATATGTATTAGATATACCAGCTTTCTTAGCTAACTCTTTTTGCGTGATTTTACGTTCCTCTCTACTCAACTTAATCTTCTCTCCTATTTTCACTTTTTCACCCCCTTATACAATTTTACGTTAATTAAGTATTTTTTCAATATATTCGACACATTTTTACTATTTTAGCGTATTTACTCTATTCGGTTTACTTCTATATCCTTTTATCTTATAATTTAATAGTAAAACAATACGTAAATAACGTATTATAACGAGGTGCATATATGGATTTAGGAACGAAGTTACAACAGTTTAGAAAATCTAATGGATTAAGTCTAAGAGAATTATCATCATTAACTAATTTATCCATATCATTTCTTAGTGATATTGAGCATAATAGAAGTTATCCTTCTATTCTTACTTTAAAAGTAATATCTGAAAAATTAAGTGTCCCAATATCCATTTTATTAGATGATGAACCATATTCTCCTGATTATAAATCATTGAACTTATCAGATATTTTATTATTATTAGATGATTTTTCTTCTTGGAAAAACGAAGATAAGCTAGAGCTTTTTTATTATTTAAAAGCTAAGAATACACTGAGAGAAATTGATAAAAATACTGATTAATAATTTAAAGATATTAATCTTATTTATATTTTAATCTTTAATTTTATTAAATTAATTCTGATACTTTTTTAAACAATAATATAAGGAGCATCTATTAAAAGATACTCCTTTTTTATATGTTTACTATTCGTATATATCCGAAAACTCTATTTTTATTTTTTCTAATCTATTATAATATATTTTATCTAATACATTATTAACACGTTCTTCTATAGTCTTAGGTAGTCTTACCACAAATTCACTACCTTTACCTAAGCTACTCTTTACACTAATAAATCCCTTATGCATTTCAACTAAGTGCTTAGTTAGCTTTAGTCCTATACCTAATCCTTCACAGCTTTTAACAAGTCTATCTTCTACATTATAAAATTCATTAAATATATTTTCTAAATCCTTCTCTTTTATTCCTATTCCTGTATCTTTAACTGAAATTCCAACAAAATCGCCTTCTACTATTATGCTTACAATTACTATTCCATCTTTATGATTAAACTTTATTGCATTAGAAATCAAATTTAGTAAAACTCTTTCTAATTTGACTTTATCAAAACTTATGATCAACTCTTCTATTTCTGTATCAAATATTATAGTTATATTTTTGAACTTCTTATAGTTGTTTATATCATTGCATACAGATTCTACACATTCTACAATATCGTAATTATCAGGACTGTACTCAATATTTCCAGCTTGTAATCCGGTTAAATCTATAAAATTGTTAGATATTTTTAAAATTCTTAAAGTGTTTAATTTTATTCTATGTATATCCCTTATAAAGCAATCTTTACAATCTCCTAATCCACAATATTCACATCTATTTTCTAACAGCTGTATAGATGACATAATCATATTTATTGGTGTCCTAAATTCATGCCTTATATTAGAGAAAAAACCCTCCTTTAATTTGTCTAACTCTTCAGCATGAGATATCTTTCTTATTCTACCTAATATACCATCTATATTTCCATCTTCATCGAAGGTTGGGTACTTTTCAATATTAACAGTATATTTAACCCCGTCTAAATATATTGTTTGAGTATATTGCAACGGTTTCTTTTTTTCTATTACTTCGCTATCCTTAATTCTGGCAACATTAACATATGGTTTTAATACATCTAATTCCTCATACGTTTTACCGTATATTTCTTCCTTCGGTTTCCCAATAAAATCTTTTGCATAACTTTCATTACAATAAATATTTCTTCCCATTAAGTCTCTATAAAATATATAATCAGGTACTCTATCTAGAAGTAATTCCAAAGTGTCTTTTGTATATTGACTTCTCACTAAAACCTCTCCTTTATATATTCCCCCTAAAAAAAGACTGTAAAATACAGTCTTAAACCAATCCCCAATTTAATGTCAATTACCAAATAATTTTGTAAATATTTGTTGACCTTCTAACAATATACCATTTTTTTCTATATGTCTATAAGTTTGTCCCAAAAATATACCAAAACTTTTCGACATATATTTACTTATTATTCTCATATTTTAAGATTTACTTTGAAGTTGTTATAAGGAAGTTTTTATTTTTATTACAACAAAAAAGGTTGTAGTTAAAACTACAACCTATAATAATCTAAAATTATCTTCTATTTTGTTCTTTTTTAGCTCTTCTACAAGCTAAACATCTTGTTGGCTCATTTGTAAATCCTTTTTCTTTATAGAATTCTTGCTCTCCTACTGAAAATACGAATTCACTTCCACAATCTCTACATACTAATGTCTTATCTGTCATAAATATTCCTCCTGAAATTAAAGATTCTAATTTGATATAATAATCTCTAATTTTTGAGAAACTATTTACCTAAATGAAACTTTTTTGTTAGCAACCTTGCTATTTATTTATAATAACATAGTATTTAATTAATTACAACCTTTTTTTATTGTTTTATATAAATAATTAAATTTATTACAATATTTTCTATATAGTATATAATTTCAATATACTCATTCTAACATCTGTTTGTCGATATAAGTTCAACTAATTAAATCCAAAATTTAGATCATTACTTATGATATGCTTATCCATATCTGTACTAAGTGAGTTTTTTATTTTAGTTAAGTTTTAGTTCTTCCTTTCTCTCCTTAAACTCTTCCTTAAATATTAAGTCTTCCTCATATCCCTCAAAAAGTTTATGTTTCTTTTTATCTATCTTATTCTTTTCTAAAACTAAGATATACTGACTAAGCTTCATTCTCTATTACTCACACACATTAATTATAATTTTTCCTATATTATGATTACCTTCCATATGTAAATGTGCTTTTCCAATGTCCTCTAAAGAAAACTTAGTATCAATAATAGGTTTTATTTTTTTATCTTCAAAGTACGATATTATATTTTCAGAAAACTCCTTTGTTAAAAGAGCTTTATATTCATTACTTCTTGGAGTTAATAAAGTTCCTGTAAATTGAATACACTTTGACATAATTGATAGTAAATTTACTTTTTCAACCTCTGCTCCACCTAGTATACCAATAAGAACCCATCTTCCTTCTTTTTTAATGCTAGCTAAGTTTTTATTCCAATAATCAGCTCCAACAAAATCTAAAATTAAATCTACACCTTTACCATTTGTTGCCTTTAAAACTTCTTCATCAAATGATTGCTCTTTATAATTTATAAGAACATCTGCTCCAAGTTCCCTACAAAAATCTAGTTTCCTTTTAGAACCAGCAGTAACAATAACTTTTGCATCACTAATATGTTTTGCCAATTGAATTGCTGCTGTTCCAACACCACTTGCACCTGCATGAATTAAAACAGTTTCATTTTTTTTAAGTTTACCAAGCCAAAATAATGTCTGATAAGCAGTTAAAAATACTTCTGGAATTGCAGCTGCTTCATCAAATGATAAAGAATCCGGAACTTTTATAGCTCTATCTGATGGCATTACAGCGAATTCAGCATAACCTCCACCATTAACTAATCCCATTACTCTATCTCCTATAGAAAAAGAGCTTTTACCACTTATTTCAGTAACCACCCCTGAAATCTCCACTCCTAAAATAGGATTTTCAAGATAGCCTACTTTTCCTTCTCTTGTTATAATATCTGTACGATTAACTGCTGCAGAATGTACTTTTATAAGTAATTCTCCCTCTTTTAATTTAGGTATATTCATATCAACAACCTCAAGTTGCTCATAACCTCCTGGTTTTTTTACAATAACACTCTTCATAAATATCACTTCCTATATTACTATTATTTTTGCTTTTATTTAAGTTACTTAAGTAAGTAATTTTCACTTAATATGTTTATATTTTATAATAATAAATTAATATTATAAATATACTGTTCTTTTTTTTCTTTGCTATACCAACTAATAGTCTAAATATAAAAATTCTATATCTGAATCAATCTTTCATATTATCTATATATTTTATTAAAACTTTAAGATTATTTTGTTTCAGTATTTCGATATCTACGATATTTTCTGCTATAACTACATATCCACCTAAGTCATTTTCAATATCTCTTTTCTCTCCATAATTATCATTAATTATAAACACTGTTTCTCTAATGCTTTTAATAGCTTTCCTTGGATATTTACTCAACTCTAGTAACTGAATTTTCTTATAAGTTTTTCTCATCTTAAACTCCTCCTTAAAATAAAAAGCTTATATATGTAATTACATTACACATATAAGCTTCTTAATAAGTAAAATATTTATTCAATATATTATTCCTAATTATAATATATATTTATTTTTATTAACTTTTAGATAACTATCTATTAGTCCCTATCCCACCCTCATTTACAAGCTAACATATGGTCGTTACATTAATTTATAACTTTACTCTTGTAACATTACTGAACTTAATTTTTATTATTTGCACATTGTTCCGTATATGCTATCATAGTACTAATTTACACCTCAATTAGTAGAGCTTATGTTCACCCTTGCAAATTACCATCTAAATTCTTAAGAAATAATATCGGTCGTCCAATTTAATCCTTGCAATTTAGTATCTATTAATCTATATTCTTTTGAAAGGTTATCTATTTCCTTCTGTTTTTCAGCTACATTCACTGTACTTAAAATTTTTATTTCTTTGTTTGAATATCTCTCAATTTTATCAGCAGATTCACTAATAAAGCTTCTTAAAATAGATAATTTCAATCCTAAAGCATCTCTTTTAGCTATAATATCTGAAATACTTTCATTGTCTATATAAGTAGAGCTATTAGTTTTATTTATTAATTTTATAATATTTTCAAGTTCAATAATATTATCATTTAGTTCATTTAAAAGCATATTGGGATCTTCTGATGGTGTATCCCCTTCTTGAACCTTAGCATTTTTTATCAATCTTTCTCTTAAGTTTGCAATTCTTTTCTGTAGGTCAGCTCTTAAATTTAAAGCTTCAGCTAATTTCATTTAAATCACCTTATTCTTAACAATTTTTCTGTTATCTACTATTTATATAAATAAATTTTGCACATTTCTGTACTACTAGATTTCATGGTGGAGTCGACACGTAAATAACATCTCCCTTATATTTAATTATCCATTTTTAGTAAAAACCTCATTTACTTATGATACGGTTCTCCGTATCAGTAATAAGTGAGATTTTCTATCTATACAAACTAGAAGTTATCACATTACATTTGCTTCCTAAATACAAACATCCCCTGTCCTCCATCACCAATAAAATCTTCTGGCATATCAGCTCCAGGATTTTTTTCATTTAAAAATTCTACTATATGAAATCCACATCTATTTACATAAAAATGAATGTTTCTTCTCTCAAAATAAGGTGTACAAGTTTCCCATACCTTTGTTTCCGGATGTAATTTTTCAATTTCATCCCACATTCTCTTACCAATACCTTTACTATGAATACCACACTTAACATAAAACAAGTCGAGATGATTATGCTGAGCTTCTTCATCAATTACTACAATAGCACCTCCAACCATTTCACCATCAACAACTGCTTTATATGCAACTGAACCCTTAGCTTTCAAAGAATGGTTAATATCTCTTTCAGGAAGAATAATATCTTCAGTCTTACCAAAAACATCTTCAAATCCTTTTTGGAATGCTTCTTGCATATCTACTTTATATTGAGTTAAGTCTTCATTAGTAAGAGTAACAATAGAAAAATTCATTCTAACACCTCCAAAAATTTTAATTTATCTAGTGAATATAATATTTACATATGATTAAATTATAATATTTATATATAACAACCTCAATATTCTCTATATAGCAATATCTAAATTCAATACACTCATACCAATATTTCTTAACATAAAAGAAGAAGGAGTACCCTTTATAGATACTCCTTCTTCTTTACTTATATAATCAACCAAGTTATCATTTATTTTTAGTTTTATTGAATCTATCTCCCTTGCTTCATTTATAGTTATTTCTGATATTATCATATGAAGCAATTTCTTCTGTTGCTCTCTAGTTGCACTCTCTGTTAGAACTTTACTAAAATTCTCTAGTATGCTCTTTATGAACTCATAAGGTATTTCTTCACTTACATCATCCGAAAGTGTAACTAGAAGTGGTTCTTTTTCCTCTTGAAGACTTTTAGCTCTCTTGTTTAGCTCATCTTTTCTCTCCTTGAACTCTTCCTTAGATATTATCTCTTCTTCATATGCTTCAAAAAGCTTAGTTTTCTTCCTATCTATCTTTTCAAGCTCCTTATCTATTCTTTCTAGCTCTTTCTTAGCTGGACTTATCTTTTTATGTCTTTCTTTATTAATGTTATTTACTATAGATTTAACCATTTTCTCATTAGAAAGTAATTCTGAAATCCTATTGAATACATATTCATTAGCTTTATCAACTCTTATTGTATTAGAATTACATACGCTTGTACCTTTATTCTTCCATGCTCCACAACAGTAGTAAGCTATTCTCTTCTTAGTTCCATCAGCTAACTTATTAGTAGTTCTTGAAATCACCATACCAGCCCCACACTTAGGACACTTTAGTATTCCTGTTAGTGGATACTCACCATCATATATTCTTGAAGGCTTACCTTTCTTACTTTCCATTATTGCTTGTACCTTATCCCATAACCCTTCATCTATTATAGGTTCATGTATTCCATCTGTTATTATAGGATTAGCATTTATATTTCTTCTTCTCTTTTCCGACCAGTTCTGTCTTACATTATACCTAACTTTTCCTATGTATACTGGATTAGTTAGAATTTCTCGTATTGAACCTACTGAAAAATCATTTCCTTTCTTAGTCTTATAACTTAGCTTATTTAGTTGATTAGTAATAGCTTTATATCCCTTCCCATTAACATATTCATTGAAAATAAACCTAACTGCTTCTGCTTCTTTCTCATTTATTGTTAGTCTATTCTTTTTTCTTTTAGCTCCTTCTTGATTCTCAACAGGAACTAGGTCATACCCTAAAACTCTACCTCCACACCATTCTCCTGATTTTGCTTTTGCACACATCCCCATCTTTACATTTTGAGCTATTGTTCCTCTCTCAAACTCTCCTATCAATGCCATCATCTGGAATTGCATTTTTCCTGCTGGTGTACTATTGTCGAATTGCTCTGAATAAGAATTGAAAGCTATATTATTCTGCTCTAGTATATCTACTATCCTTAGAACATCTGAAAGCTTTCTACTTATCCTATTAATCTTCCAAGAAATCACCATCTGAAACTTTCTTTCCTCTGCATCCTTTAGAAGTTCCTTTAGTGCTGGTCTATTTTTTACCTCTTTACCACTTATTCCTCTATCTGAATATACCTTATAAACTGAGTAATTCATTCTATTACACCAATCTCTTAGAAGTCTTTCTTGTTCATCTATACTATATCCTTCTTCTGCTTGTTCTATTGTACTTACTCTACAGTATATAGCAACCTGTTCTATCTTATTTACTTTATCTATATTCATTTTTATTCTCCTATAATCATTAACTTATTTCTACTGAAAATATCGACACTATCGGTACTACGGTTATGACGATATTTTCTATTACAATTATTCTTTGATAGTAAGGGGTAAAGGTAGATAAGTAGATAAAAAGTTTTATTTATAAAAAATAAATTTTTATTTTTTAATTTTATTTAGCCCTACTACTTTGCCCCCTTTCCCCCAATCATTTATTACGCTCTTATTATTGGATTCATCTTGCTTCCCCGTTTTTCCCGTAATCCCGTAAGATTTTATTATTGTTATAAAAACTTATTTATTTTTAGTTCTCTTTTCTATTTATTATAGACCTATTATTTTTTTATGGGTTTGCGGGATTTACGGGAATTATACATCTTGGTGTTGATTCTGGTTCTATTTAGGACTTATTACCTTTTTCTTCAATTATTGATTTCATTGCTCTTGGACGTATGGTCGCATAGAGCTTTCACTCTTTTCTTACTTACATTCTCTTTTTATGTAACTCTTTTTACCCCTATTGGGGAATTTAACATGTCCTTACGTCCAACTTATTGATTTTCTTTACTTCTATTCAACCTAAGTTAGACCTACTTACAACCTTTATCAATCCAATACTACATTAACTAAATTCAATCTTATTTAACATCTTCCTCAACCAATTAGTTGTGTAATCTAGCTTCTTAGATAATTCTTTCAAGTTCTTACCATTGTAATTTTTTATAAGATATTCTTCTATGTACTCTTTAGAATATAATCTCATTGGAAAGTTCACTTGTTGACCTCTGAAATATTTATGTATTTTTAATGTATTTTCTAATCCTAGTAATTCGACTAACTCTTCGTATACTCCATTATAATCTGACTTATTCATATCTACTCCTCCTAAAATATAAAAAGAGTTAATGCTTCTTTTATTAGAAACATTAACTCTTCAATCAGATTTATAATATATATTTCACTACATCAATTAAAACAGTTGATTTAGTCTTTCTTTGTTGTTTTTATTTTGAGTGCTATTATTTATTCTCACTTTCTGAAATCTCTGTTTTCTAGTATGTTATTGTTGCTTTCTGATGTATTTCTCTTTATTTGTAGATTGGATTTTTATCTCTGTCTATTGTTATGATTTTATTATCTATTGTAACTTTATTAGACTTTCTTAATTCTATCTATATAAATTGATATAGTTATTATATCTTCTTCCTCAATTACTTTTATTGTTATATTATCTTAATTGTATCTTATATATTGATTAGATTTTCTTCATCTTATTGTATCTATTTCTTATCAGTTTATATCTTCTTTATTATTAACTTTAGTTATTATAATCTTTATTATTTTTTTTATGTTATTGAAATTTCTTAATCACTTATTTTTAACTTATATCTATTCTTAATTATCTTCTTATTGTAATCTTATTATTATATACTTCTTTCTATTATTTTTATTTATTATATTTACTCTTCTCATTCTTTATTATTTATTTTATTTTTTATTGAAATAGATTTTTATTAATCTACTTCAATTCTTATTTCATTGTAAGGCTTTAGCCCCCCTATCCCCCGTTACTCTTTCCAAGTCCCAAGTCCTTAGTTTCTATTCCCTAGTTCCAAGTTCCATTATTTTTATGTTTTATCATTTCAATTCTTTTTATTTTTGAGTGAATTTAGATTTTTCCTGTACATATTATATGTTATGACTTATCCTTGATTTCAAGTGGAATTATTGAGCCTAGGATTTCCTGTATGTTCAACCCCTCATCCTATTTAATGCCTTGTTATCCTAGGTTGTAATGTTATGATTCTATTATTTACTTATTTTTCTTTATTACCTACCAGCTTATTTAGAAAACATTCAATTTATCCCCTTTTCGTAGTTTTTCATTTATATGGCTACATTTCTTCACAGTTTATAAAATCTCTGTTTTCTGATGTCTTATCGTTGCTTTTTAGATGTATTTTGACTGATTACCTACTCAATTTTTCTACTTCATTTTTTATTTAGGTTACATCTTATCTCTTTTTGATTTCAATCTTATTCTTACTGAAAATATCGTCACTATCGTTACATCGACACTACTATTACAACGATATTTTCTAGTAGTTTATTATTGTTATAAAAAAAATTAGCTTATTGTTATAATATCATCACAATTAATTTATTATTCTTATTAATTGTGATGATACCTTATTTCATACTACTTCTTAGTTGTTGCTTCTATTGAAGTTGCCACAACTGTTAGTATTGTTCCAACTACTTTTATTACTGTTACTATATCCATAACTTTCTCCTCCTATCTCTTATACGTATATATGTATGAGTAACTATCTTTTACAGGTATTAGCTTTATTACATACTTACCTTCTTCAAGCTCTATGTATACTAGAGTTTCTTTATCATAACCTGTACCATTACATAGCTCTACAACTTTATTGAAATCTTTTATCAATGCAAATTGAATGTAATTAAGTTCTTGTTGTAACTTTTTTAGGTCTATTAACTTCCTATCATTCATTTCAATTATTAATTCTCTAGGATTCCATTGGTTAGATAGCCTTCCATCATAGAAGTCAAACCTCATTACTCCAAGAAGTTCTTTGCTATCATACTTGAAATACTTTTCTTTACTTAGCTTATTTATCATTTACTTGAACCTCCTTCAATTAGTATTCTGATGGAAAAAGCATTGTAGAATATTCTCCACTATCTATTACATAAACTTTAATCTCATCATCTATCTGAATATCTTCTAGCTCTATTTCATATGTGCATGAGTATTCAGGAACTTCTTGACTCTGACTTATTACAATCTTCTTTCCTTCTTTTCTTATCTTAAAAACCTGTAAGTAATCCAGTTCAACATTTCCTTCATCCTTTAACTTATCAATCATGCTCCACATTATAAGTTGTAATCTTATATCTATCTCATCATTTACTCCTCTAGTTACATATCTATTGTCTTTCTTGAACATCTCTCTTTATCTCCTTATTATTAGTTTCTCACTCTTTATCTAAAAAGTAAAAAGGCTATACCTTATTAACTAAGATATAACCTCTTAACAATCTATTTCAGAATATAAATATTTATTATATTCATCTTCATATATGGTTTCTGGAGCAAGTCCTAATAGTTCTTCAATATTATTTCCTCTAATTAAGTCATCTATTACCTCTTCTTTACTTGTTTGCTCTATCCAATATTCAACTAATGAATCTTTAACTATTAATGAATCAACATAAATTGCATCATCAAGTAGTTCATCTAATAATCTTCTTCCAACATCTTTTAAATTAGCTGAACTTTTATAAATTATGTTATAATCATCAAGCATTACATAACCTTGTTCATCTAACTCATTACACCAATTAATAACATGACCTATTGATAATTCTTCTAATCCATTACCTTTTAGATTTTGGTACATAGAAATTATCCTGTCATCAACTTCATTTTCTCCAATTTCTTTTGCTATCTTTACTGACATGCTCCAATCATTTAGGAATTCCTCCCTTAACTCTTCATTGCTTATACTGTTTATTAATTTTCCTACACTACCTATTTCTTCTGTTGCTATACTCTTGTATTTATCTAATACCTTCTTAATTTCTCTTATTATATACTGCTGAATTATTGAAGAAACTTCTTCATTAACTGTAATAAATACATTATTTTTATTAAACATTTATACTCCCTCTTTCTATACTTTTATTTAAATGTAAAAAAGTCTTAATCACTATACTTGTAGCAATTAAGACTTTTAGATTTGGTTTATTTCTTGTTTTAACATTTCAATGAATTCTTCTGAAAATACTTTCTCTCTTATTGACTCCTTTATTAGCTCTATTAGTTCTAGTTCTGTTACATCAAGACTTCTTGGAATGTATGTTTCGTCACCTCTTCTAGTAGCCTTGTAGACACAGAACCTTACTTCGTATCTCTTTAGTTCTTTGATGTAGATTTTCTCTATTGAGTATGTGTATTCTCCTGCTCCAACTTTTCCTTGGCTTTTTATCTTGCAGTACTTAGTTTCCTTGATTATCTTTTCTTCACTCTTCTTACTCACATTAATTCTACCTCCTTATCTTATTCCAGTAGGAACTTAGAAAGTTCTTCAGTACATACTACTACAATTGAAAAATCGCTAGAAAGTAAGTATAAGCTTGAAGTATAATTTTCTCCATTCATAACTTCTATTACATCAGTATATTCTGGCACTAAACATTGTAACTTATCTTGTTTCAATATTTCGATATCTACTATATTTTCTGCTATTAATACATATCCACCTAAGTCAGATTCTACATTCCTATCCTCTCCATATGCTTCATTTAATATAACTATTATTTCTCTTACGAATTCAATAACCTCTACTGGTATGCTATTTAATTTAACTAATTGACTTTCATTATAAACTTTTTTCATTATACTTTCCCCCTTCTACATATAAAAAACTCTTACTTGCATATCTAAATACAAGTAAGAGCTTTACTAAAGTAAACTTTTATAAAATTCTATTGTTGGCTTATCATTATTTATTAACAGATTTAATTTTTCATATGTTGAATCATAGAAGTTATTATCTTTAGCATATTTAATTACTTCCTCATAAGATAATTCAAAAATATTATCTGTTATGTTATAGTAGAAATCATCATTCATCACACCAAAGAAATATTTTACTGAATCATCATATGTCATTCTTGGTACTTCTTCTAAATCACAATTTTCATCTGTATAACAACCATTTCTATCATTCCATTACGGAAACTCTGTCATTTTTCTACGTATAATCTCATTATTCATAGATACAACCTCCTTATATACTACATAATCATAATATATATTTATATATTACTTAAAATACGTAATGCATCTAATGCCATTACTTTAACATGAGGTTTTATAGTATCATTACTTTCAATTTCTTCTTTAGTAAACCAATATAATTCTTTGCTTTCTCCCTTTTGTGGTCTAACTTCATTAGAAAATGCTCTTTCAAAATATATAAAATCTATATTCTCAACTTCATGACCTACATTTTCAAGAAGAGTATGCATTGGACTATGTAATTGAATCTCCGTATCGGTGTTAAGTTAGGTTGTAAACTTGCTCATTACTTTTCTCCTTTTCTAATATACTTTTAAAATTATAATTTAATTATGATCTACATCCCCATATTATTCTATATAGTAATGTTCAAATTCAACATAGTTGCTCCAAAACTTCTTAACCTAAAAGAAGAAGGAGCACCCTTAACTGATACTCCTTCTCAAAACTTACTTTATATCCAATTGCTTGTTATCCCTTACCATCTTGCCCATTACCCTAACATCATAATAACTTTCTCAAGTGAATATCAAGAGTTTTCTAAATTAATCCTTAACAGCTAGTTAATCTTTTAAATATTCTATTAATTCTTCTAATTCATTATCATCTTCATTTAATTTATTAAAGTCTTCTAAATCAGTTTTTATATCTTTTTCTACTTCCCTTTTAACATTTAATTCATTGATAATATATCCCATAGAAAATGTTGCTATTGAATAAAATGCATACGGTAATGATGAATTAATGTAATATGTTATTACCACTAATATACTTTTACTTACCACAATCTTACCTGATGCTACAAGTGATAATATATATACATGTGAATTATATATAGTTAATAATGTATATGCTAATATAATTATTGAAATAACATATAGTACTTTACTTATTAAATTTGCATCTTTAAAATGTTTTACTTTCATACTTAATTATTCCTTCTAAAAACTTATTGTTAATAATATAATTTTTATTAATTAATCTGTGTTAGTTTCTTATTTTTTAGAACAAGTACAACATCTACTTTTTTAGCTAATTCCTTACTATGAGTAACCACTATTACACACTTTCCATGTTTATGTGCACTTGTTTTTAATATTTCTATAATTTCATCAGCTGTATCACTATCTAAATTCCCCGTTGGCTCATCTGCTAATATTACTGGTGAATCTGTAACAAGTGTTCTTGCAATGGCAACACGCTGTTGCTGTCCCCCTGATAGTTGTAATACGTTTCTATTAATTTCATCATCAGCTAACCCTAAATTGTTTAATATTTTCTTATTCACCTTGGGATTAACTATTTTTAAATTTTCTAAAGGTGTCATATAATCAATTAAATTATAATTTTGAAATATTAATGAAATATTGCTTTTTCTATGATTCTCATATCCCTTTACTTTTATATTTTGATTATTATATAATATTTCGCCATTTCTAGGTTCATCTAATCCAGCCAATAGTGATAATAACGTTGATTTTCCTGAACCCGAAGCCCCTAAAATAGCGTAAAGTTTTCCTTCTTCAAATTCCATGCTTATATCATTTAAAACTTTTTTTCCATTTTTATATGAATAATTAACTTTATTTAATGCTAAAATTGACATTTATTTTCCTCCTAGCTCATTTTGGATAATATTTCTTTTGGTTTTAATCTAATTATTGATGCTGATGATGCCATTACTGAAAGTATGATAATAACTGTTCCTATAACATATACATAAATTAATTCTTCAACCTCTACTTTTACATCTATTTCATCTACTGTACGAGTTGCTAAAGAACTATTAACATCATTTCCTAATGAAAATCCTCCAAATCCACTTTGAACGTCTTGAACCGCTTGCTTACCTGCTTGTGCAACTATTGTATTTCCTATATTTTGTGAAATTACCTTACTTGAGAAATATGATCCTCCAAAAGCTAATATACTTATAAGTAATAATTCAATTATATATTGAGAAATAATATTAAACTTTGAAACTCCTATTGAAAGTAATATACCGGTTTCATGAACTCTTCCTTGAATCCAAAATGCTAACACTAATGAAAGTATTATTACTCCAGCTATTATTGCTCCAATTAAAACCATATTTATAATCTTATCTAAAGAATCAAAAGACTTAGATAAAGCTAAAAATGTATCTTCACTTTTTACTATTGTATACTTATTCCAATCAGTAGGAATATCTTTAAATTTTGATGTTACTTTATCTACATCAGTATCTGTATTGAAAGTAGCATTTGTATATTTTACATTTCCATCTGAATATCCATATAAAGTTTTAATAGTATCTACATCAGTAATTAAAAGATTTTCTGGCATTTCTAATTTATGTCCAGCTCTTTCAGTATTTTCACTTTCAAAAATACCTACAATTTCAAGGTCATAATCACTTTTAGATAAAGTTGATGCATTAAAATCTCCAGCACTCTTTGTTGCTTTTATAGTATCTCCAACTTTTAAATTATTTGCTTCTGCTAAATCCTTATGAATTAATACCTTGTTTTTATCAGTAGCAACAATATGTCTACCATCAATCAGCTTTAATGATTTACTTATAAACTTAATATCATATTCTGAACTTTTATGTGCTTCTACAGAAAAAAGTTTTTCATATTTATAATCATCATTATATTGAACTACATTTTTTTCAGGTTTTATATAATTTACATTTTCTAAATCTAAACCAGCTCCTTGAATTGCTGCATCATAATTCTTAACACCTTCTACCTTTGAAACCTTATCAATTAAATTTTCTGGAATTGTTCCTTCAAAATTACCCGCAAAATTAGCTTGTAATTCAAAAGTATTTGCCATATCCTTATTTGAATCTTGTCTTGCTATATTTGCTGCCTTTTTAATTGAAATTCCACTTAAAACTGCCGTTGCTATTCCAAATAATATAAATAACATAATAATACTTTTTATTTTTTTTCTTGTTATATATAATATTGATCTCTTAAATACATTCATATTTATGTCCTCCTTGTTTATTAACTTGAGTACATTCTATCAACCTAATATGAAATATTTATGAAATTTAAAAATTAAGTTTATAAAATTCATTAAGAATCGTATTAATTAAATTATTTTTTATAAAAAAATAAGGATATTATTAATCTAATACCCGTTATTTTTCAACTATTTTATTTTTTATTAAACATGAACAAATTTCAAATATTTAATTAAAATCAACTTCAAAACTCATTCCAGTTAATATTGATTTAAAAGAATAATCTAAATTATACATTTTTAAAATTTGTTGAACTATGTATAATCCTAACCCATTCCCCCCACTACTCTTATTTCTATCAAAATCAACTCTATAAAATGCCTCAAAAATATGTGCTAAATGTTCTTCTGAAATTGGCTTACAATCATTTTCTATAATAAGTTTTTTATCTTTTATATATATTCTTATTTCCTTTCCTTCATCAGTATAATTTACTGCATTAGAAATAATATTAGAAATTGCTTTAGTAAATAATTTTTCATCTACTTTAATATTAAAAGACTCTTTTAAATTCATTTTAATATTAATTTTCTTTGACTTAGCTATTAATTTATATGGTTCTATGTTCTTTTGAACTAAACTACCTAAATCTAATACACTTTCATTTTTATTATTTATTATATTAAGTTTTGAAGTATCTAAAATTTCCTGAACCATTTTACTTAATTCACTAACTATATCCTTACATTTTTCTAAATATATATAATGATTTTTATATTTTCCTATATCATATAGCATATTTTCAATCATTATATACATACTCATTAGTGGTGTCTTAAGCTCATGTGATGCGCTTCTTAAAAAATCCACCTTAATTTTTTCAGATTCACTTACATTTTTTATTTCCTCTTCCAATGATACAATTGTATTTAATAAATTTTCATATAAACTATTTACATTAGCTGCTAATATTCCTATTTCATCTTCAGTTTTTACCTCACAAAAGGCTTCTTTATTTAAATTCTCCATTTTTTTTGTAACATCACAAATTTCTTTTATTGGAGTTGTAATTTTTCTTGCATATATATATGATGCAATAAGTGCTATAAGCAAGCTTATAAAAATAGAATATGGAAGTATTTTTAATATAATATCTCTTGTTTCTGTGAATGATTCTAAATCCATTACTATTTTAGCACTTCCATTTACATCATTACTTTTTTTAAAGTCCCTACTTTTTATTATTGATAAATTATTTATATTAATATATTGACCGAATATTTCTCCATTTTCATCATCAAAACTTTCTATAATATTTTCACCACTTAAATTAGGAATTATTAAAGAGTTTTCTGTAATTTCCTCTTCATTAACATATATATCTACTTTGTGCAAACCTTGAAATACCCTTTTTTCATCTCCTATAGTAAGTAAAACTTGAATATTATATTTTTCAGCAAAATTCTTTGCTATCTTAAATGATTCCTTATTATCAGATTTATTTACTTGTTCAATTAAATCTTCAATAATTTTATCAGCTTCCTTTTGTTTATTATTCACATATACCTTGGGTAATGCTAAATAAATTAAAACATTTGAAATTAAAATTATTACACTTATTATCCCCATGGTAAATATATATGTTTTTGAAAATAGCTTTAACTTATTCATCATTGCTCCTCAAATTTATATCCAATTCCCTTAACTGTTACTATACAATCTAATAACAACTTTTTTCTTATATTTTTAATATATACATCAATAACCCTATCATTTGGTGCTTCTTCAATCCTCCATAAATTATCTAAGATTTGTGCTCTTGTTAAAACCTTTCCCTCATACTTTAATAATAACTCTATTAATTTTATTTCCTTAGGTTTTAAATCAATATTTTCGCCATTCTTTCTTGCTGAATATCCTTCAAAATCAATTTCTATATCTCCATAACACCACTTTTTATTTTCACTAACTTTTACTCCTCTTCTAAGAAGTGCTTCTATTCTTTTATGTAAAACTATTATTGAAAATGGCTTTGTAATATAATCATCTGCCTCTTCATCAAAACTCATAATTTGGGTATAATCATCACTCATTGCTGTTAACATAATTACTGGAACATTGCTTTCTTGTCTAATTTTATTTAAAACAACAAATCCGTTAGCCTTTGGAAGCATTATATCTAAAATTACTAAATCAATTTTATTATTCTTAAATAATTCTATTGCTTGCATTCCATCTTCTGCACTTATAACGCTATATCCAACCTCTACTAGATATTCACTTACGCCTTCCCTTATTTCTTTTTCATCTTCAACAATTAATATATTAATTTTCATTTATATTTTCCTCCATTTTATATAATATATATCAAAATGAATTTATTTTATAAATACATAATAACATAAAGTTTCAATTATATTATAAATATAAAAGTGCTAATTTCATAAATTAACACTCTTAACATTAAATTAATAATATTATTTATATACCAATTCCACATATAATTTATCACTAAAGTTCTATATATAAAGGCTTACTTAAGTGATAATATTCTCAACCCTCTCCTTCTCAAATTCCCTTATTTATTAACCTAATTTCAGTAAAAACCTCACTTACTTATGGTACGGTTCTCCGTAACAGTAGAAAGTGAGGTTTTATAATTATTAATATAGATTCCCTCTACACTATATATCATCTAACATTATAATTTCATTTATTTTTTCAAATAATGGTTTAAATCCTGAAAAATCAATTTCTTTAAACTCATCAACTTCATCTATAATATTATTTGCAAAATCATTTTTTGACATAGCTATATTAAGGTCTTCATTACCAATTTTAGCCACAAAACTATCTGAATCTATTATTTTATAAGAATTTTCTCCACATCTATCTTTCTTCTGACAAACTATACTATTATCTCCTTTATGAAATCCAAATTTTTGAGAAAATTCATTTCCTATATATAATCTTCTTCCATTCCTTTCTCTTTTAATATCTTTATCAAAATATAAATGTTCAACACAAATTTCAGGTGTTTCTTCTCTATGTTTCGGAATAGGTATCAACATTGAATATACTTTATTTTTATGATATTTATATGTATTTTCAAATCCATTTACAGTTTTAGAAACATCTCTATCAAATATACAAATTATTTTTTTATTATTGTCGAGCATTGAAATATTTTCAATTAATTGATGTAATCTTGAATCACCTAATGAATCTTTATATTCTAAAAACTTGATATCAACACTTTCTATTTCTTTTGATTCTAATAATTTTTTATATGCTTTCTTCATATGTTTCCAATCTGTTTTTCCTTCAGTGATTATTAAATGTTTATCTCTTACTGTATTTATAGATTCAATGAATGTATCTATTTCAAAGGCTTCTTTTATTAATTCTTCTTTATTACAAGAATAAAACCTTGGATTATCTACCTGAACTACATCTCCTTGTTCATTTTTTTTCATAACAATAACCTTATCATTTCTTCTACTATCATTATGCAAAATAAATGGCGAATGCGTACTTACAAATAATTGTGACCTTTGTTTCCCATCTATATTTTCAAATATTCTTCTAAAGAACTCTAATATTTTCATTTGCCATCTTGGATGTAAACTCAGTTCTGGTTCATCAATTAAAACAATAGCTCCATCAGCCTTATTTGAATCTTTTAATAAAAATCCACCTCTAAATACTATTTGTTTTTCTCCTGAGCTCAATTTGTTAATAGATGTTTCAATCCCATTTTCCTCAAAAATAACTTCTTTACTACCATTTATATTTCTAATTCCTTTAAATCTTTTTCCATCAAATATATATCCAAAAGCCCTCTTAAATCTTTTTAATCTAATCTCTTTAATTTCTTCTGGTGGAACTTCTCTTGGATTTTCATTTACCCAATCAGATAAGTCTGCATCATCTAATGCTTTTATGTCGACTAATAATTGAGATATTTCTGTACCTAATTCTGAACTCTGTTTTAGACTTCTAATATCAATATCTAATTCTTTTGACGTCACTGCTCCTATTAATGCTGAATTAAAGTTAATTTCTGCAGTTGAGTATACAACTTTCATTATATCCTTCATATCAACATCATTCAAAATATTTCCATCGAATTCTATTATTTCATTATTCTTATTCTTATAATTAATTTTAAATCCTTGACCATATTTAAAGTTATAATCCATAATAAAGTTAACTTCTTTTCCAACTAAATTATTAAAATAATACTTTAGACTATTACTTCTTTTCAACTTTTCAATTTCATCGTCTGAGAATTCAACAGTAATTTTATTTATTTCATCTCTTGTATCTTCAGTATTTACACACTCCCCTGAAATAAAGTTATATATTATTTCTAATAATGTAGTTTTTCCACATCCATTTTCACCAGCTAAAATTATTATGTCTTTAACCTTCATATTTTCATCTGTAAATGAAATACTCATATCACCTAAAACAATATTATTTTTTATTTCCACCTTTTTTATCCTCATAAGTTCCCTCCAAAACAAATCTATACTAATAAATTATAATAAAGAAGACCTATTTTTTATCTATTTTTCTTTATATCTTCTATAACTCTTTTTATTCCACTAATTATATTCATATAAGCCTCATCCTCATCATCCCATGACTTAACATATCTAGCATCTGTAGGCAAAGCGTTTAACTTTCCAAATGGCGAATCCATCCAATCACAATTTCTTACTATTATAGGAATAACTCTTGCAATATTATTACTATTCATTTCTAGAGCTTTATTCATTTCCTTTTCATAACAATAATCTGAGTTTAAAAAATCTACACTTATAATTAATAGTATTATATCTGCATCTAAAAGATTTTTGTTGATTTCATCATCTAAATTTTCCCCGGCTAATATCCTTCTATCATGCCATTCTTTAATTATATTTTTTCTTTTAAGTCCTATTAAATGTTTAATTAAATTCTTTTTATACTCTTCGTCTTCATGTGCATATGATATGAATATCTTTATATCATCACTTTTGTTATCTATTTCCTTTAATTCTATTATGTTATCTGAATTCTTTTTTATTTTTTCTTTAAATAGTCCTATTGGTGACATACTTCTTCCTCTCTTTTTTTCAATAGCCAGTAGTTCCATATTCGCTACATAAGTATAGTTCGCTTTCTCCAGATATTCTTTCCATTCAAAACTACTTCCGCAATTACTACAGCTAAATATTGTTTCATTATCCTCATTTACCCAACATTCTTCTCTACATAGAGGACATCTTATTTGAAATTTCAGAAATAAGTATTTCTCTTTATAAATTTCATTAAAAAATCTTTCTGCATCCCTTTCGCTTATATTAGCGTAATCTGCAAAATTTATATAATTAAGATTATTTCGCCACTTTATCGGAGTATATTGAATCCACTCCTTCAATTTCATCAAAAGATTTTCCTTCGTATTCCCAATACTTATTAAGTCCATAATTAAAATCTTCCTCCGCCAAATTTTTATAAAAGTGAATATTTAAGCATAAAGAATCAGATGTATCATATGATATTCTTAGATTTTTTCCATCTTTAAACCATACTACTTTTAATATAGATAGTTTTTTTGCATTATCTATAGGTGATCTTAATGCCATAAATGTCTCTGAATCAAATATTGGATCTATACAATTCTCACCTTTTAATCTAGCACTAACATTATTTCCATCATTAAATCGTAGATATGTAACAAATCCATCTATTCCCTCTATTATTTCACTATCAGATGTTGAAAATAAAATGTCTGATATTAATAAATGTTCAACTATTTTAGATATATTATCATTCATATTAAATATATTATTAGACTTCCTTTTCAATTCTAAATTTTCAATATTTAATACCTTATTTAAAATATTAGATACATTTTTTACTGCCTCATCTATCCCTTGTGGTTTACTAAAAACCATTTTGTTATAAACTTGTCCATATAGTTCCTGACATATTTTGTACATTGTTTCTTTATGTATATGGTTAAAGCTATCAAAATCTAATTCAAATAACTTCTCAACTTTTTTTACAAACTTTGTAACTAACTCTTCTGGGTTAGCTCCTTCTGTTATTACTTTAGCCTTTGGATTTACCTTTACAATTAGCAAATTATTTTCTAAATCTATCTCAATAGGTACATAGCTATTTTCTGGACTAGTTCCATTTTTTAATTCAACATCAACTTTTTTATAATAAAGTAATTTTATTTTTTTAACTTTATTTCCGTTAATAGATTTTATTATTTTACATCCTACCAATTCTCTCATAGTTACATTTTCATCATTAGAATAAACATCTGTTATTCTTAGTTCATATTCATTCGTTATTCCATATACTCTATTCAAAATTTTCATAAGCTTTTCAACATCCAAAATATCTTGCTTATACGAATACAATTTATAAATAAATGTACTTCTTTGTTGTCCAAAAAACAGTTCATCAAACAAATACTCATTAAATTCAAATATAGATAATTCTCTATTATTAAGTAGTCCTACTATAAACTCCTCAAAACTTATCCCTTCACCCTCAAATTTCTTTAACAGTTTTCTTTGTCTTAAAAACTTAATTTTAGACTCTTGTGTTATATTTTTAGTTATTGACTTTTTTAAAATATATGCCATAATACCCCCTAATACTAGCTTTTTTTATAATATTCTATTATTTTATAATTATATCATTTTTTTCTAACTAGTAGTATCTAATTTTCCCATATTACTTCCAATACTCTTAGTTCAAAAAAGAAATAGCATTGCCATATATCTACCCATTCTTAATAAATTATATTAATTTACCCACCAATAATTATCCTCATCATTAAAATTAAGTTCATATATTATATCATTATATTTATTACCAATAATCTCATCTTCACCTTGTTTAATAGGATTCAACCAGGCTGATTTTTTCCTTGCCCATTCTATATATTCTAGAATTTTATATTTTTCATCTTCTTTATTAATTTCTGTAGCCACTTCTTCTAATGCTCCTATATATTCGTCTATAAGCTTCGCCACTCTATAATTTTCTGCAATTTCTTTCAATTCCTCAAATTTTTTTATCTCATACTCTTGCCTTTTTTTTATTTTCATTTTATTAATCTTTTTTTCTCTTTCTTCTTTTTCTTCAATTTCCCTCTGCTCTTTAAATTCTCTTAAAATTTCAGCTGCATCTATAACTGCAACTATAAAATCACCTATCATTTCTTCTACCTTTTTATTATCTAAATCTCTCCAATTCTTTTTAGGTGATTTATACTCATCTATAAATATTGACAATTCTCCAGAGTATTCATAATCATAAGTCGGACTCCAATGAGAATCCTTCTCCGTTTTTATATGTGGCACTCTTTTCAATTTTTCTTTTAATCCTATTCTAATCTCTTCTTTTCCTATATATATTCTAGTCTCTCTTCGTTCGCTTCTAATGTTATACCCTAGATTCTCGAAAGTTTTTAATATAACATTAAATATTCTCAATGCTCTCTTTTCATTTTCTTTTGATACCTTTATATTAATATTACTTGCTATCCCGTCTCTAATCATATCTCTATTATCTCTGTAAAAACTACATTCCTGTATTAAATAATGTTGCTTATTTAATTTATCTGTTACTTTTATCATTCCACATATACTTAAAACCCTATTTTTTTCTTCATCAGACATATGCTTTAACCTATTATCACTTTTATAACTTATCTTTTTTACTAATTCATTTTTTTGTATAGTTATTACATTGTCTCCGCTAAAATTAGGTATTGGAATTCTTTTAGGATTAGAACCATTGTTAACTTTAATCCAATATCCACTTTGAGGAATTGGAACTTTTAAGGCTCTACAATGCTTTCTAAGAGTAGCCTCAGATATTCCATATTTATTAGCTAGCTCTTTCATTCTAACAGTCCATACCTCCTCATATAACTTTTCTCTTTCTAAAATTATAATCATGATTAAATATCACCTCTCCAATACTTTTTAATGAACTTACATATTAAATACTACCCTTTTTACATATTTTTAAATTGTTATATCTAAATTCAATACACTCATTCCAATATTTCTTAACATAAAAGAAGAAGGAGCATCCTTTATAGCTACTCCTTCTTCTTTACTTATATAATCTACTAACTTATCATCTATAGTTAAGTTTATTGAATCAACTTCTCTTAACTCATTTATTGTTATCTTAGAAATTATCATATGTAATAATTTCTTCTTCTGCTCTTTTGACTCTTTACTATTTAACAACTTACTGAAATTATCTAGTACACTTTTAATAAAGTCATAAGATATTTCTTCACTTACATCATCAGCTAATGTAACTAATAGAGGTTCTTTTGACTCTTGTAATACCTTAGCTCTTTGATTTAGCTCATCTTTTCTAGTAAGAAATTCTTCTCTTGTTATTATGTCATCTTCGTATGCTTCAAAAATCTTTCTCTTTTTCTTATCTATGTTTTCTAGTTCCTTATCTATTCTTTCTAACTCACTCTTACTTGGATCTACTCTCTTTATTCTTTCCTTATTTATATTTCTTACTATTGATTTAATCATCTCATCATTAGATAATACACTTGAAAGTTTATTAAACACATACTCATTAGCTTTCTCTACTCTTATGGTATTTGAATTGCATATACTTGTACCTTGATTTTTCCATGCTCCACAACAATAATAAGCTATTCTTTTCTTAGTTCCATCTGCTAGTACATTAGTAGTTCTTGAAATTACCATACCAGCTCCACACTTAGGACATTTTAATATTCCCGTTAATGGATAAAATCCATCATATATTCTTGAAGGTTTTCCAGATTTAGATTGAAGCATTACTTGAACCTTATCCCATGTATCACTATCAATTATAGCTTTATGAATTCCATCTGCTATTATTGGCTCTGGATTGATGTTTCTTCTACGTTTTTCACTCCAATTCTGTCTAAGGTTGTACCTAACCTTTCCTATGTATACTGGATTCATTAATATATCTCTAATTGAACCTTGTGAAAAATTGTTACCTTTCTTAGTCTTACATCCTAACTTATTTAATTTATTAGTAATTGCCTTATACCCTTTACCACTAGCATACTCATTAAATATTATCCTTACTATTTCAGCTTCTTCCTTATTTATTTCTAGTCTTGATTTTCTCCTTTTATTATTTTCAGTACCTTCCATTGGTACTAAGTCATAACCTAGCACACGATTTCCACACCATTCTCCAGCTCTAGCCTTAGCACACATGGAAACCTTTACATTTTGAGAGATTGTCCCACGTTCAAACTCTCCAATCATTGCCATCATCTGCATTTGCATTCTTCCTACATGTGTAGTAGTTTCAAATGGCTCTGAATAAGACTTAAATGTAACATTATTTTTCTCTAGTAAATCCATTATTTTAAGAACATCTGCAAGCTTACGACTGATACGATTTAATTTCCAGCTGATTACCATATCCACTTTTTTATCTTCTACATCTTTCAATAATGCTTTTAAAGCTGGTCTGTTCTTAATATTTTTTCCACTTATCCCTCTGTCAGAATAACAATTAAAGACTTCTAATCCATTCTTATTACACCAATCAATGAGTAATCTTTCTTGCTCATCTATACTGTACCCAGTTTCTGCCTGTTCACTAGTGCTTACACGAGTATATATTCCAATTCTCGGAACTCTATTAATCCTTCTTATTAATTCCTGTATAGAATTATCCATTGTTACATAATTATTAATCATACTCTCTTCCTCCATAATTACATTTTAAATATAAATTAATCAAATTTATAATATATACTTATCATCTTAGTTTATAACGGAAAATATCGTTGTTATTGTCATTTCAATAACTAGACATTTTCCGTCATTAATTAACTATACAACTTGTAACTATTGAGTTTCATCAATTATCTCTATCTCTCCAGTATTATTAAAATTTTCTACTGTAAATTTAGGATTAACTATTACCATCAAGTCCTTATTCCTATGGTTTAAAGTAAATGGTAAAGAATCATCTAAACAACCTAAATCAAATATCCACTCATTAAATGCTATTCCTTCTACATAATTTAAAAACTCCTCAATTAAGCTAAGATAATTATCCTTACCAAAAATTAGCTGATTATTAATTGCCCACCACTCTATAGTAAGTCCTCTTTGGTGTTTAAAAATCATCATCGGAATTATTGATAATTTTTTAAGTTTCTCAACTAATTGAGATATATTTTTAGCAGGTATTTTTATTGAAAGCCTTACTAAAGCTTCTTGTCCACTATACCTATGCTTGCCCATTCCTTTCTCTATCATTTCTTTAACTATTTTCATTTCTCTTTCTTTCATAATATGTACCTCTACTTTCTTGATTATTTATATATGCATTTAATTTATTGATTCTATTTATTATTAGATTTACTTTCACATATAAAGTTAATTATTATTTCTGAAAGTAAATCTATTATTTCATTACTATTATTATTGGAACTCATTATTTTCCCTCCTTTGTATATGGTTATTTAATTTCCCGTTTTCCCGTAATCCCGTAGTTTTTTCTATAGCTATATAAAATTTATTAATATAATTAACTTACTTAGCTTTTATTTTATATATAACTATTACTTTTAACGGGATTACGGGTTTTACGGGGTTGTATTTAATTAATTATCAATTAAAAATTTATCTAAATATTCTTTTGATACTTTTAGAATATATGTTGTATCATCTAATTTCTTTGGTAGCTCTTCCTTCTTCAATGAATTTTTTCTAAGTTCTTGCTCTTCACTGTTAAAGAGTCTGAATCTCTTAGTTGTTCTATCATTTTCAGTATCTAAATAATTAGAATTTTTCCATTCTTTTACCACTACTTTAGGTTCTCCATATCCTAAATCTCTCAAGTTCTTTTCTAAGACATTCTTTAAAATCGCAACTTCATAGTAATCTTCTTTGAAATTAATACTTCCCCAACAAATGTTACTTTTAATTGGCATATTATTAATTTTGAAATTACCTTTATTCTCAATTACCTTTTGTATTATCTGATTGAATGCCTTTGCTCCAATATCTCTTTCAAGCATGTTTTTCTCTTCATTCTCAACTAAAAAGTTAAGTATACTATCTAAATCTAAATCAATTCTTATGGAATCATTTATTATTTCTCCAGTAAAAAGTATTATTGCTAGCTTATTTGCAATCCTATCTCTAAACTTATTTGTGGGAAGTATCTCTTTTAGCTTAGTTATCCATTTATTAAGTGAAGCTTGTACCCCTTCTTCCTTTAAAACCTTTACTCTCCTTACTATTGATTCTGCTCCTACTCCATAATTATTAAGAATTACTCTTTTTATTTCTTCTGCATTTTCAGCAGATTTAGTCCATTGAATATTAGCAAATTCAATTGCTCTAATTGATAATCCAGCATTTTTATTAGTTCTTTCAAGAATAGATTGCTCTCCTGTAGAAATTATTACAGTTGACCACTCCACCTGTTCCCTTTGTGTAATTGAATCATTTAATCTAGCTTTATCTTTTCCACTAACCATTGAGTAAATCATACTTGTAAAGTCATTTTCTCTACTCATTGATAATTCATCAAAAACTACTGGAATTCCAAAATTACCGCCTAAAGAATTCATTATTGCATTGTTTGTACCATTCCAAAGCCTTATAAGTCCTTTATTCTTAGTACTAGGATTACCCATTAGCGAAACTGCTGTCATCACACCAGTTGTTTTACCTTGTGTACTGTTTCCATATATATGTATTAATAAACTTTCCATTTCCCCAGTTGTTCTAGCTAACTTCCCGACAATTACCGAAGAAGTTGCAATACAAATTAATGCTTCTAACTGAATGTTACCCTTTATATGTTTTCTATACATATTAACCCAACTTTGCAAATAGCCTTTATGTCGTAAATCATAGTCTGAAATTTCTACATCGCATATAGCTATCTCATCTTCATCATTAGTTATTGTCCTATCATGTCTAAAAATAAATTCATCATTAAAATTTATAGCTTTATGCCATCCCACATTTTTGTAAACATTAATACAAGGGGCGGTTTTAACTTGCAAACTCAAAAATTCTGATATTAACTTTCTATTTACATATGGAATATCAAATCCATTGATAACTTTCTTTGTTAACTCATTAGGTAGAATAACGCTCATAGGACACTTAATCTCATTAAAATTATCATCAAACTTATATAATACATTTGTATACACTTCTTGAGTATCGATATTATAAACCTTATCTTTGATATAAACTCCATCAGAAATTTTTTTCTCTTTTATTTCTCCTGATTTCTTGTCAGTATATTTAAAATATATGCCGTGTCGGTCATATCTAAAATTTCCAATTGAAATACTCTCCTCATTTTCTAACCTTTCCTCAAAATTAATATACTTTTTTTGATTTTTAATTCTATCTGTATCTACAATGCTCTGCTCTTCATCAAGCTCCTGTTCCGTTTCTAAATCATCGTATTTTATTATAGGTTTTTTATATGTAACTTTGGGCGCTGGTCTTCTTTGTCTTAATCTTGCTACATCTGACACTTCTATCTCTCCTTTTTTATTTAAGATGACTTAGAAAAAAATCTAAGCCATCTTATAATTAATAAAACTTTCTTTCTACTATATTTGCATAAACATTTCCCTTATCATCAGCATTATGCTTAATAGCTAATACACATTTCTTACCTATTAGTTCTTCAATATTTATCTCATCAGGAATATCACCTTTGTACACATCATTTAAGAAATTGAAACATTTAGAGTTTTTTGCTTGAGATATCATTATATTTTCCTTTTTTGTTTGCTTTGTGGTATCATCATCAAGCTCATATGTTACTTCAAGAAAATCTCTAAATCCCCAATCTGTTTTCTGATCTCTTAAATAAATTATTCTTTGTATTATTGATTCATAATTGCCTTCATTTAAATTAGGCATAGTTTTAGTTGTTCCTAATATTCCTTTATTATCTCTAAAAATCATCTATAATTTCCTCCTTTTACTTACACCAATTATCACTTATTGAAATATCAACAATAATTGGGATATCATTAATAATTTTTTTCATTCCATTAATCATGCAACATTTCAAAATATCTTTTGCTTCCATTGCCTCCTCTTCTGCTACCTCTATAACAACCTCATCATGAACTACAGCTACTAACTTCCAAGAACTCTTCATATTACATACAAGTAATGCTAAAGCTTCTTTTAATCCCTCTGCTGCTGAACCTTGAATTGGAAGATTCAATCTTTGAGTCATTGACAAAGCTCTTCCTTCCCAATACCTTCCGCCTAAACTTATGATTCCATCTGCTCTTAGTAATTTATCTTGAAGCTCTTTTACCTTTGGATATGCTTTAAGAAACTCAACTCTATATTTCTCTGCTTCTTCTAACGATATATGTATACCAAATTTTCTCAGATTTTTTTGGATACCATAAGCTGTAATTCCATAGCATATACCAAAATTAAGACTCTTTCCTACTTGCCTTTCTTCCTTAGTAACTTCTTCTATAGGTTTATTGAAAACTAAACTAGCTGTACCTGCATGGAGGTCAACACCCTCATTAAAGTAACTAATTAAAGTTTCATCTCTAGAAATATTTGCAAGAACTCTAAGCTCCACTTGTGAATAATCAGCGCATATTAGCTTATTTCCTTTTTCTGCAACAAAGAATTCTCTACTACTACTAGGCATAGCTTGAAGTGGAGGATTTTTACAAGACATTCTTCCAGAAGTAGCTCCTATTAGCCACCATGAACCTCTAATTCTTCCATCCCCATGCAAAAACGTTTTCATTTTGTCGCCATAAGTCTTTATCTTAGTCATTAACTTTCTGTACTTTCTTATAAGCTTGATCACTTCATGGTCATCTGAGTATTTAGCTAATTCATCATCAGATGTTGAATGTAGCTTAATTCCATATTCATATAAAGCTTCAACTAACTGCTTTGGAGAGTTTAGATTTAATTCCTCTAAACCTAATATTGCCCTTACTTCTTTCTGAATTTCATCACAAAGTTCTCTATCATAGTCTAATACTTTATCCCACTGGTCAAAGTTCATCTTTATACCATTAAGCTCTAACATTACTATAGAAGGTAAAGCTCTTCTTTCTCTTTCATAAGTTTCCAATAGATTTCTCTTAACTAATTCGTCTAAAAGCCTATAGTATAACAATCTTGTGTTAGTAACATCATTAATAGCATAATCAATATGCTCTTGAGTTAATTCATCAACACTCCAGTTGTCACTATGTTGCATAGATTTATCTATAGCTATTCCTAGGTACTTATTACATAGAGCTTTAAGACTTAATTCTTTTTCACCTAATATCTGTGCCATTATTAGAGTGCAAGCGTAATTATTTACCTCATACCCATTATGTACAAAGAATTCTACATCAAACTTAGCATTATGAAACACTTTAAGGATATTCTCATCCTTTAGAATCTCCTTTAATTCATCATCAACTACAGTTTTAGTAATTACTTCACTATTCCCATCTGAAAAAGCTATTAGTCTTATCACACCTTTCATAAAGTATAGTGAACTTGTTTCAATATCAACAAAAACTACTTTTAATTTTGTCATAAGATTTCTCTCCTTTAGATGTTTGTTATTTAATTTTTAAAGAACATTTTGTAGCTCACTTGCTACCTACTTATAATACAAAAAAAATATATATTAAAGTTAAAAAGGGAAGTAAGTTAAATTACTTACTTCCCTTTTTATAATAATTTCTTATTATTTGATATAATTATTAGTTACTATACTAACTATAAATCTATTTACATCCTCACTATATTTATATGTGTTCTCCTTAACTTGCTTTTTAAACTCTTCAAGATTCTTACTTTCCATATAATACTCTAATGTTGTAGCCTCTACTAATTCATCAATATCCCTTGATTCCTCAATTAATTCTAACTTTCTTTTTAATATATCAATCTCTTTTTTAGTTTTAATCATCATCTCTTTTTTCATAGAAATAAAATCTTTATCTCTTTTATCTCTTTCTATTTCTCTTATAACATCTATTAAAATCTCTTCCTCATCATTCTCTAATTTAAAATCATTGTTATAATCACTTTCAAGTATATTCCTAAAAAACATTCTTTTATCTTCTATACTACTATTTTTTGAAAGGCTCTCATCCAATACATATTCATATAACTCTTGTTTATTTTCTATTGTTAGACAATTAAACTTGTCTACCAATAGCTTTAGCATTTCCATTAATAAATCAACAATAGAGTAAAACTTTAAATCTGTATATTTACATTCTGAAACTCTAGCATAATCTTTGATTGCTAAATTTAAAGCAGTTCTATTTACATATAAATTATTAATCCATCCATCTATAGATTTTGATATATAATCCATAAATTCAACTTGCTCATCGCTGGCTATTAAAAAAATTGCTGATACTAACTCTGATATTTTATCTATCAACGTTTTCATAGAACTTGGTAGTTTTTTATTATCTTTGTAATAGTTACTCTCTTCTAACTCACATTTCATATATTGTGGTAACTGGTCTATCCTTGAGAATATTCTTTCATAATATGTTTCTATATCTTCTAGTTTTTTATTTTTAGCTGGATTTTTCCTTCCAAAAGGATTTTCTTTTTCAAACTCTATTAATAGTTTTAATAATTCATACCATTCAAATAAAAGAAGATAATCCCCTTTTTCTGATTCATTACTTCTTATTTTATATTGTTCTATACCTGCCTCTTCGCAAATTGAACTAATCTTACCACTTAACGTTTTCCTAGAAAAATCGACATCATTCTCTAAATCATTTAGTGTGTAATCAATATCTCTAAGTTTATTTCCTCTTGTAGCCAAAATAAATTTCTCCTTTAGTTATAAATTATTATATACTTTTTAATTATAACTAAATTACAATAAAATTTTAAATATTTTTCACATATAAATTATTTAAAATATTAAACATTACCATTTTTAAACTTTTTTCTGTTTAAACATATAATAAAAAAAGAGGTTTCCCTCTTTTTTAATTTAAGCGTTTTATTTTGCCATCTGAATATACTCTATAGGCCTCATTTAATTCATCTAATTCTATTATGTAAACTCCTACATTATAATATTTTCTTCCATCTTCATCATATTGTGGTGTTTCATCAACTTCTACTCTAAGTGTATCTAGACCAGTTTTAAGACTGTAGTCTTCTGCATACTCAATTGCTTTTTCTACAGTAAACTCCTCATCTTGTTTCTTTCTCTCTTCTTCCTTTTCACTCGTTTTTTGTTCATAGTATAAATCTCTAGCTTGATTCTCTAAATCCATCATAGTATTCTTATCTTCTTGGCTTAGTTTTTGCCAATCTCGAGTCTCCTTACTTAACTCCATAGCTTCCTCATATCTACCTTCATCAATTAGTCCTTGTACTTCCTCTATTTTTTCTTTAAATTCTTCTCTAGTATTTTTTACATCTGATAATTCTTTTTTTAAATTATCTATTTTTTCTCTTGTTGGCTCATAGTCTTTATAACTCTTATCAATTTTATCTAACATTTCTTCTGCCCAATCTATATGATCATATAGATTAAACTTATTAGAAACTTGCTCATATCCATAAGCTATACTCCATAATTTTTTAAACTCTCTATTATTAGTTTCTCCAGCTTTATCTCTAAGCACATATTCAGCTTCGCTTATCTCTCCATTATTTAAATACTCCTTAGCTTTATTTATAATAACTTTTACTTCATTATTAGATTTACCTATTGACCCAATTACTATGAAAGCTAATATTGCTACTATTACTATTATTATCTTATTTCCCTTCTTCAACTTTTCTATCTCCTTCACCCTTTTTAGCTTTAAATTTCTGATAAATAAATATCACAGCAGCAATTACTGCTCCTACTTTTATTAAGAACCATAAGACTGAAAAGAATCCTAGTATTATTCCTGAAAACCAGTTAACTATAAATGCACTTATTACACAACATACTAACCATTCTCCAATCATTGCACCAAATCCTAGATACCATATTTCAAATATCGTATTTATTAATGCAAATATTCCTGTTCCTATTATTATTGTTGCTATTACTGCAATAGCTGTAGTTATTCCCCCTGCATCAAAAATATTCATTATTCCTTATCTCCTCTCACATTTTTGTTTATTCCATTTTTATTTATTACTTTTTGTAACCAATTACACGTGTATCCTAACTTTCTTGATATCTGTTTTAAGTTCTTTCCATCATAGTGCTTATTTAAATAATCAATTACATATTTATCTGAATATAATCTCATTGGAAATGTTATCTGTTGCCCTTTATAATTTTCATATACTTTTAGAGTTATATCATGTCCTAAAACTTCAACCATATCTTTATAGATACCCCTATAATTTTCACTTTTTCTACTCATATATTCTTTTTCAATCATCTCCTTTTCTTTCACATTAAATATTACCTCCTTTAAAAAGTTTTCATAAGATTGAAAATACAAGTGATTTTTCCTTGTAAAATCACCTATTTAACATAAAAAGAGTTAATGCTTCTTTTATTAGAAACATTAACTCTTTAATCAGATTTATAATATATATTTGACTACATCAGTTAAAACGGTTGATTTACTATTCATTCGTTGTTTTTATTTTGAGTGTTATTATTTATTCTCACTTTCTGAAATTTCCGTTTTCTAGTATGTTATTGTTGCTTTCTGATGTATTTCTCTTTATTGGCAGATTTAATTTTTTATCTACTTCTCTTTGAGTGATTTTATTATATATTGTAATTTATTAAACTTTCTTAACTCTATTGATGTCAATTGGTATAGTTATTATAATTTCTTATTAATCTATTCTCTATTCTTTTTTCATGCTTTTATTTTTACTCTTATTATTGATTCTTACTTTCTTGATTTTTACATTCTTACATATTTGTTTTTCTATGTATTTCTCTTATTTATAGATTATATTTATATCTACTTCTATTATGATTTTATTATCTATTATTGATTTATTGGATTTTATTAATTCTATTTGCATTAATTGATACAGTTATTATATCTTCTTGATTATATCGTTATATATTGATTCTATTTTATTTATTACTTATTATTATTGAAATTTATTAATCATTTATTTTTATTTATAATTATTTTATTATTGTATTTACTTATTCTGATTATATTTATCTTTTATTATTTATTTTATTTTTTATTGAAATAGATTTTTATTAATCTATTTCAATTATTATTTTTATTATAAGGCTTTAGCCCCCCTATCCCCCCGTTACTCTTTCCGAGTTCCAACTCCTTAGTTCCTATTCCCTAGTTCCAAGTTTCATTATTTTTATGTTTTATCATTTCAATTCTTTTTATTTTTGAGTGAATTTAGATTTTCACTGTACATATTATTTGTTATGACTTATCCTTAATTTCAAGTGGAATTATTGAGCCTAGGATTTCCTATGACTTCAACATCTCATAGTCTTTCATGCCTTGTTATCCTAGCTTGTATAGTTATGAAGCTATTATTTACTGATTTATCTTTATTGCTTACCATCTTATTTAGAAAACATTCGATTTATCCTCTCTTCGCAGTTTTTTATTCCTATGGCTACATTTCTTCACATTTTCTAAAATCTCTGTTTTCTGATATGTTAACGTTGCTTTTTAGATGTACTTAGATTGATTGTAGTTACAGTTTTTCTATTTACCCTACGTTCAAGATAAATTACATCTTTACTTAGACTTCTTCTATTCTTTCTCCTCAATCTTATTCTTACTGAAAATATCGTCACTATCGTTACATCGGTACTACTATTACAACGATATTTTCTAGTAGTTTATTATTGTTAGGCTCTGTTAGACAATAATATTGATATGTGCATATAAGCCATAAATAGTGTTATAATATAAGTATTAAATTTAATGGAGGTAGCATTTATAGCAACTGTTTCTAATATAAAGTCAGATATAACATCATTAAATGAATACCAACTAAGAGAATTATTTAACTATATAGGTGAAATGCTAACACTTGGTTCTTCTAATGGAAATCTTAACAAAGAATTTAGAGAATCAAGGTTTAGCAAAGGTCAATGTTGCCCCCATTGTGAATCTACTTCTGTAGTAAATAATGGAAAACTTAAAGGCAAACAACGTTATGTGTGTCGCTCCTGCAAAAAATCCTTTAACGATTTAACTAAATCTGCATTATCTTGTACTAAGTTACCTTTACAAACATGGATTGAATATGTTAAAGGAATGGTTATAGGACTTTCTATAAGAAAGAACGCAGAAAATGTAGGTATAGGTGTTAAAACATCGTTTTATATGAGACATAAAATTCTTGATTGTATACGAGCGTTTATGGGTGTTGGTGATGTTGATGGTAGAGTAGAAATGGACGAAACATTCGTTGCCGAATCCTTCAAGGGGAATCATAAAAAGAGTGGTTTTAAAATGCCGAGATCTGCTCGAAAAAGAGGTAAACAAGTTAAGAAACGTGGTATAAGTAATGAGCAGATTTGTATAGCAACAGCAATTGATAGAAATGGAAATATAATATTAGAACCCTTATGCAAAGGAAGGGTTACTTATAATGCTCTCGAAAGACTTTATGAAGGACTCATAGACACTAACTCAATAATTTGCACAGATAGTCATAAATCATATATACAATTCGCTAAAGACCTTGAATTAAACCATAAGAAGATAGCGAGAGGACATTATAAAAATGATATATACCATATAAATCATGTTAATTCCTTGCATAGCAACCTAAAAATTTGGATGTATAGATTTAAAGGGGTGTCCACTAAGTTCTTACCCAATTACATGAGTTGGTATAAATGGTTACAAAGTTTTAGTAGTGATAAAGAGGTTATAAAGACAAAGAATATGCTTATTCATAGCGTAATACCTTTTGTTGACACAAAGATTAAAGGATATAAGGAAAGAGTATTGAAATTACTATAAATAAGGGGGAGAAAATATGAGGTTTAAAGCAAAACAAAAAAAGGTTTTATTGTTTATAGTTATTGTTAGTATTATATTATTTGCTTTTTTTAATTGGCAAAATAATTCCATAATTATAAGTGAAATGGTATTTAAAAATGATACTATTCCAGAATCATTTAATGGATATAAAATTTTACAAATATCAGACCTTCATAACAAAGAATTTGGAAGTAAACAAAATAAAATATTAGCAAAGATAGAAAAGATAAATCCAGATATAATAGTTATTACAGGAGATTTAATTGATTCAAACAACACAAATATTGATATTGCAATGGAATTAATAAATGGAGCAATTAATATTGCACCTATCTATTATGTCTCTGGAAATCATGAGGCTTGGTCGGGTTCATATGATGACCTTAAATCTAATTTAGAAAATAGTGGAGTTGTAGTTTTAGATAATCAAAAAATTGAGGTCTTTAATGATAGTGATTCTATAGATATAATAGGATTGGCTGACACCGCATTTATAGAATCTGATTGGTTAGAATATGGAGGCAATGCTGAAACTAAGAACTTATTAAATACATTAACCGAAGGAAGCACTAACTTTAAAATATTACTTTCTCATAGACCAGAACTATTTGATATATATTCAAATAGTAATTTAAATTTAATTTTCTCTGGACATGCTCATGGCGGTCAATTTAGACTTCCGTTTATAGGAGGATTAATTGCTCCAGACCAAGGCTTTTTTCCAAAATTAACAGAAGGTATTCACACAAGTAACGATACGTCTATGATTATTAGTCGGGGTTTAGGAAATAGTATTATTCCAGTGAGAATACTTAATAGACCAGAACTTATAGTTGTTACATTATCAAAATAAGGTTGCCAAATGGACAACCTTATTTTATGTAGCATATCAACAATTTAATCTAACAGAGCCTATTGTTATAAAAAAAATTAGCTGATTATTATAATATCATCACAATTAATTTACTATTCTTATTAATTGTGATGATACCTTATTTCATACTACTTCTTAGTTGTTGATTCTATTGAAGTAGCTACAACTGTTAGTATTGTCCCAACTACTTTTATTACTGTTATAATATCCATAACTTTCTCCTCCTATCTCTTATACGTGTATATGTATGAGTAACTATCTTTTACAGGTATTAACTTTATTACATACTTACCTTCTTCAAGCTCTATGTATACTAGAGTTTCTTTATCATAACCTGTACCATTACATAGATCTACAACTTTACTGAATTCTTCTATCAATCTGAATTGAATGTAATTCAGCTCTTGTTGTAACTTCTTTAGGTCTATTAATTTCCTATCATTCATTTCAATTATTAACTCTCTAGGATTCCATTGATTAGATAATCTTCCATCATAGAAGTCAAACCTCATTACTCCAAGAAGTTCTTTGCTATCATACTTGAAATACTTTTCTTTACTTAGCTTATTTATCATTTACTTGAACCTCCTTCAATTAGTATTCTGATGGAAAAAGCATTGTAGAATATTCTCCACTATCTATTACATATACTTTAATCTCATCATCTATCTGAATATCTTCTAACTCTACCTCATATGTGCATGAGTATTCAGGAAGTTCTTGGCTTTGATTTATTACAATTTTCTTTCCTTCTTTTCTTATCTTAAAAACCTGTAAGTAATCCAGTTCAACATTTCCTTCATCCTTCAATTTATCAATCATACTCCACATTATAAGTTGTAATCTTACATCTACTTCCTCATTTACACCTCTAGTTACATATCTATTACCTTTCTTAAACATATTGCTTTCTCTCCTTTTCATTACAAGTTTTTATAGTCATCTTTCCACCTCTTATTACACCTACACATAGAATTCTCTTCATTCCCTTTTACCTCCCTACAATAGAAAAATGTTATCTATTTCAAAGAATCTATTCTATATACTTTAACTAAATATAAACAACCCTTACCTAATTTAATATTAAGTAAGGGTTGTTTATAATATATTATTCTATTTTCTCTATTAAACTTTTTACAGCACAAATTTTACTATTAAACCAATCACATATATCTTCAAATTGATTATGACTTTTCATAAAATCTGATAACGGCTTTTCAAATGAAAATAATAACTCTTCATCATCACTATAATTGCTATCAAATATATTCTCTAATTCCTCTTTTATTTTCTTTACATCATTATATTTTATATTTGTTTCATGAATGCTTAAATCAACATTTAAAAACGGTGCTTTTGTTTTTAATTCTTCTTGGAAAGTAAATCCTACTGATATGTATGATTTTGAATTTGAAATTATATTATCACACCAAACTACATAATTCTCCTCTCTTACTATTTGTTTTAATCTTTTGTAATCTCTTTCATTAGGATTATTAAATTTAATGCTTAATGTTTCTTTTATACTATCTAAGCATTCATCCATCTTTGCTATAGTGGAATTAATTCTACTCATAACTATTAAATCTTCATAATTAAAATTTCCTGCACTTGACATACCTTCCTCCTCTAAAAAACATATGTATTCATTTATCAAATTATTTTCTTTATATTCTTCTAAAAACCTATATATATCACACCATCTATATTGTAAAAAATCTATTCCTTTTACTACCTTTGAATCGTAATACTTTGTACAATATCTTAAAAATACATTCTTATTCTGCTTTTCCTTTATAGCTTTTAATACTGTACTATATCTTTCAAGTTGTCTATATCCTTCACATGCATTAACTTTATTTTCAATAAAACAAGTAGTATCTTCATTCTTTATAACTATATCTATTATGCAATCAGTATCTCCATGTAATGTATATTTTTCCTGAGAATCTACTGTGAATTTTTTACCTTCTATTTTTAATATATTATTAACGAACTTGTCTAACAATTCCTGATTGTTCTCTAGGATTCCTACTAGAATCTCTGTTGTATAGTCTTCTAATGGTGTTTTATTATTATTTCCATTCTTTTTAACAAGTATAATAACCTACTATATATCATTACTTAGCTCCTTTTAATTAACTTATTATGTAAATTTTACTATGTATACTTAAATAATTCAATTATCTATAAACTTAACTATACAACAATTAAGACTTTTAGATTTTATTTATTTCTTGTTTTAACATTTCAATGAATCCTTCTGAAAATACTTTTCTACTTATTGATTCTTTTATTAGCTCTATTAGTTCTAGCTCTGTTACATCAAGACTTCTTGGAATATATGTTTCATCACCTCTTCTAGTAGCTTTGTAGACGCAGAACCTTACTTCATCTCGCTTTAGCTCTTTGATGTAGATTTTCTCTATTGAGTATGTGTACTCTCCTTCTCCAACTTTTCCTTGGCTTTTTATCTTGCAGTACTTAGTTTCCTTGATTATCTTTTCTTCACTCTTCTTACTCACATTAATTCTACCTCCTTATCTTATTCTAGTAGGAACTTAGAAAGTTCTTCTGTTGTTATTACTACAATTGCATAATCACTTGAAAGCAAAAATATTGAAGAAGTCCAATTAACTCCTTCACTACATTTAATTACATCAGTATATTCTGGTACTAAACCTTGTAACTTATCTTGTTTCAGTATTTCTATATCTACGATATTTTCTGCTATAACTGCATATCCACCTAAGTCAGATTCTATATTTCTATCAACTCCATAATTTTCATTTAGTATATCTATTGTTACTTTTATACTTTCAATTACTTCTGGTGGTATATTATTTACCTCTAGTAATTGATTTTCTTTATAAATTTTCTTCATCATTAATCCTCCCTAAAATATAAAAACTTCTATATGTAATCTAATTACACATAGAAGTTTTTTGTAAGTAATATCTTTTATTCAATATATTATTCTTAACTATAATATATATTTATATTTTAGGTGAATCACTTTTTTTATAAAAATCCTTCTTTAAAATAAATTTTGTACTTATAAAAATCATAACTGCTATTGCAAATTCAACTTCTAACATAATAACACTAACATTATTATTGTCTAAAAAACTTGTAGTACTTAAAATATCTGATTTATTTATCATTAATACAATAATAGTAATTATAAATGTAGCTAATCCTGATATAAACCAAATCATACCACATTTTTTATTAGAAGATTTTATTGGATTTATTCCATTCAAAAAATCATTATTATTTTCCTCTCCTAATCCACTACCTATTACTGCAATAGGCATAAATAAACCTAATATTCTATTTACCTTTTTATTAGAACTCCTATTGTATAATACTCCTATACAAATCATAATTATTGGAACAATAATGTTAGAAAACAAAATAAATATTCTCATAATTACCTCCTTCTCACTTAATACCTAATTACTTATATAAATATACTAATTTTAATACCTGTTATGAACCATTTTGAAATTTAACTCTTAAATATTAATATTTAAACTTAAAAACTTTTTATAAATTTATCTCTATATAATATTAAAAATAATAATGAAACTCCTACTACAACTATATCAGTAATCCAAAAATATTGAATAGGTATTACTTTAAGATAAACTAAATAAAATTTATTAATAATTTCAGCATTATGCCATGGAAATACATAAAAATTTACAGTTGAAATATTTCTAATTATAATTTTATCAATCACATCTGGCAATATTGCACCACCTACGCAACATAATGTTAATAATCTATACTTATTATTTACAAAAAACATAGCTATCGCAATTAAAAATAATGTAATAATTCCATCTTTTATCATTGTTAGTGAGTAGTTATGTAGCAATATATCTAAAATACCATGTAACAATATATTTATTCCTACGCCTATAGTACCTGTTTTATATATTTTTATATTATCTTCCTCTGGTATTATTTTTGCCATTACAGAATCAGACGCAACTCCTAGCATTGTATGATAAGTTATGTTCATAATTATTTCCCTCTATATTCATATTTTTATATTTATTAATCATATCTAAATTCAAATTTATTATTTATCTATGAACTTAATAAACAACTAACTCGCATAATATACATTTATTCATTACTTTATATTTTTATTATACCATATTATTCTATTTTAAATAAATATATCAAGTTATTATTTTACAATAGCTTAATTTCTTACATAAAAAACTCTTACCTGTATATTTAAATACAAGTAAGAGTTTTAAATATCATATACCTTTTACATTTACAATTTTAGTAAAAACCTCATTTATTTATGGTACGGTTCATTCTTCATTATTCTAAATGCTCTATATATTTGTTCCAATAACATCACTCTAAATAATTGATGTGGAAAAGTCATCTTTGAAAAGCATACTTTATGATTGGCTCTTTTAATTACATCTTGCGATAGCCCTAAACTTCCTCCTATAACAAAAGTTATGTTAGAGTTACCCATAACCCCTTGAGTCTCAATGAATCTTGAGAACTCCTCTGAGGTCATTTGCTTAGCATTTAAATCCATAGCTATAACAAACATATTATCTTTTATCTTTGACAATATTAATTGTCCTTCTTTATCTTTTATAATTAACTCTTCTTTTTCAGATGCATTATCTGGAGTTTTTTCATCTGGTAATTCTATTATATCCAGTTTGCAGTATCTTCCTAATCTCTTTGCATATTCATCTATTGCTTGCTTTAAGTATTTTTCTTTTAACTTTCCAACTGAAATTACAGTTATGTTCATCTATTTTTCCTCCTATGTTATCCATTAAATATTATTCATAAGTATAATCACTAACTTCTACTATAGGGCTTATTTCCTTTAGCCTATTTTTTTTAGGTATATATACTTTTAATTGTCCATCTTTAAAAACTGCTTTAATATTGTATGGATCTATATTTTCAACATAAAAATCCTCTGATACATCATTTCCACCTTGAATTACAGCTATTGCTACATTTTTACCATTAGAAAAAACTTGATTCCTCTTTATATTTATAGATATATAGTTGTTAGTATAATCTATATCTATATCCTCTTTTGAAGTGCCTGGTAAATCTGCCTCTATTAAATATTTTTGCTTATATTCTTTGCAATTTATATTTAAGTTTACCATATTCTCTAGAGTATTAACCATATCATTTACAATATCGCTATTTAACACACTATCTACTATATTATCTATTAATTGACTGTTGTTTATTACAGAGTCAAATACATTAGAAAATACGTATGAAAATACATCAAACATAGTATCCTCCATCATAATAATTATAACTTAATATAATTTATTTAATTGGAGTATATATTGATACAAAAACATACGCATTACTTCATTTTATATATTAATATCCTATATTGTCATTTAAAAATATTACATGTATTCTATTTTTATCTTTCTGACTCTTTATAACAGTATATTCTCTGCATATCTTTTCTGGGCTTTTACAATCCATACAGTACCCTATTTTAGTACATGGAGTACTTTTATTTAATCTCTTTGCATTTGCAGGTGCTGCAATCTCTCTGTTTCTTTTTATAGCCTCATCTAAGTTCTTAACTATCTTATTTACTCCTGCAACTATTATGACCTTCTTTGGGCCAAATAAAAGTGCTGCAACTCTATTACCATTCCCATCTACATTATACAGCTCTCCATCTTCAGTAATTGCATTTGAACTTGAAAAATAAGTATCTGCAAAAAAGCATTCTCTATATATTCTATCTATATCTTCTACCGATAACCCTTCTTTAGCTCTATCTAAGAAATTATAACGCCCACTTCTTAATAAGTCCATGACTCCAGTTTCTGCTAATGACATCGATCCTCCACAACTTACTTTCTCACCTTCATTAGTCAAACTTATTATTTGACTTATTAATTCTTCTTTATTGCTTACAATGTATCCATTCATATTATTCTTTTCTAATGAAGCAATCGTTCTTAATATCTTTTCTTCATTCACCCATTTAACATTACTATCCATACTCTCTCTCCTTTTATTTAATATTCTTTATAAAAAAAGAGCCTTGATACTCAAAGCTCTTTTGTAAACTATATTATTTTCCACAACATTTTTTATATTTTTTTCCGCTTCCACATGGACATGCATCATTTCTACCAACTTTGTTTTCATTTCTAACCATAGTTGATTCTCTGTATGCTTTTTGAATTTCTTTTCTCTTTTCTTCTGAGAATATAGCTTCCCATTGTGGTAAGTTGTATAAGTACTCAGCTTTAGCTTCTAACATATTGAAGTATAACTTTTCTAAATCGATATCTAAAGTTATTTCATCGTTAGCTGTTAAAGTTTCTAAGTCATATGTATTCTTTAAGCTTTCATTTATTCCGTCAACGAATCCCATAATAAACTCTTCTGTTGTATCATATTTCTTAGCAAATTCAGCAACTGTTGTCTTTTGAGCTTCAGTATGTTTTGCTAATAAATCTTTATATATTCTGCTTTCAATTTTAGTGTACTCTGCCCAGAAAGCATTTTCACCTTTTGTCTTAACGTATTCTACGACCATATCTGTCCATTGCTTATATAAACTCATTGTAATTTCTCCTCTTCTTAAGATGTTATATTAGATGTAATTTTATTACATAATTATACTAAATATTTACTATATTTATCAATACTTAATCATCCGTTATTTTAACTAAATACTTACTTTTATTATTACAATATTCACATTGCTTGTCTTCACATTCTTCCATGATAGGGAATGTTTCATACTCGTTAATTAAGTCATCCATAATATCATCTATATGTTCTCCACATACATACTTTACCACAATTTTCACCTACAGCCTTACTATTTCGCTTGGATTATGTCTATTAGCCATACTTAAAATAATATCAGTCCCTATATTAACTCCATTAGTCGTTAATACATCAACAACTGTTTGATAAGCTAAATCTGGATGATTATTAGTATTACTTAAGTGGCCTAATATTATTTTCTTACCTAGTCCACCTTTTAATATATTAACTATCGCTTTTCCACAATCTTCATTAGATAAATGTCCTATTTCACTTAAAATTCTTCTTTTTAAGTTATATGGATATGGTCCATATTCAACCATACTTACATCATGATTGCTTTCTAAAAGCATAACTTCTGAGTCCTTAATATTATCCCATATTTCTTTAGTAAATATTCCAAAATCAGTAGCTACGCTAGCTTGTTTATTACCTAGGTTTACCGTATATCCCACGGGAGCTGCTGCATCGTGTGGGATGTTGAAAGATTTAATGTCTAAATCCTTTATTGATACTACAGATCTTTTATCCATAACCTTTATATTGTGCTCTTTTATCTTTCCAATACTTTTCTCCATAGCCTGCCATGTATTTCCCGGGGCATATATCGGTATATCATATTTTCTAGATAAAATACCTACCCCCTTAATATGGTCACTATGTTCATGTGTTATGAATATTCCATCGAGTTCATCTGCCTTTTGCCCAATACTCTTTAAGGCATCATCTATCTTTTTTCCTGGTAGCCCAGCATCTATTAATATTTTAGCCTTATCAGATCCCACAAAAATACTGTTTCCACTACTTCCACTATATAATGAGCAAAATATCATTTGTTTTCCCCCAATTATCTATCTTCTCTTCTTATGTCAGCTCCTAAAGCTCTAAATTTATTTTCAATATGAGGATATCCTCTATCTATATGTTCTATATCAACTATTTCAGTTTCTCCATTAGCTATTAATCCAGCTATTACCATTGCAGCTCCTGCTCTTAAGTCAGTAGCTCTAACTCTACATCCAGTTAAAGATTCAACACCATCTATTATAGCGGTTCTTCCTTCAACCTTAATTACAGCACCCATCTTCTTTAACTCATCTGTGTGCTTATGTCTATTTTCCCATATGCTTTCTACTATTAAACTTCTACCTTCTGTTATACTTAATAAAGTTGACATAGGTTGTTGTACATCTGTTGGGAATCCTGGATATGGAGCTGTCTTTACATTTACACCTTTTAAAGGCTTATCAACTGTAACTCTGATACTATCGTCTCCCTCTTCAACTATAGCTCCAACTTCAATAAGCTTTGCAGAAATTGACTCTAAGTGTTTTGGAATAACATTAGTTATAGTTACATCACCTTTTGTTGCTGCTGCAGCTATCATAAATGTTCCTGCTTCTATTTGGTCTGGGATTACACTGTAATTACATCCAGTTAAAGATTCAACACCTTTAATTCTTATAACATCTGTTCCAGCACCTTTTATATCAGCACCCATTGTGTTTAAGAAATTAGCTACATCTACTACGTGAGGTTCTTTTGCTACATTTTCTAATGTGGTTGTTCCTTCAGCCATAGTAGCTGCTATCATTACGTTTATAGTAGCTCCTACTGAAACAACGTCAAAGAAAATACTTGCACCATGTAACTCATCAGCTTCTACTGAAACTGCTCCATGCTCTATAGTTACTTTAGCACCTAAAGCTTCAAATCCTTTGATATGTTGATCTATTGGTCTAACCCCTATAGGACATCCACCTGGAAGTTCAACCCTAGCTTTTTTAAATCTAGCTAATAGGGATCCTATAAAATAATAAGATGCTCTCATTCTTCTCACATCTTCTGTGCATGCATTTACAGTTGTTATATCAGTAGCATCTATTTCTAAAGTATTATTATTGATTTTGTTTACAGTACACCCTAGACCTGCTAATATTCTTTCTAAACAATGTACGTCTTCTATATCTGGTATATTATCAATAATACACTTTTGATTACTGGCTAAAACTGCTGCTGGTAAAATGGCAACTGCTGCATTTTTAGCACCATTTATTTCAACAGATCCTCTTAAGGCATTGCCTCCATTTATAATTAAAGTTTCCATCCTATTCACCCTTATCTATCTTTATATACATTAATCTATCCTATTTTTCATAAAATTATCCAAAAAATCTCTTTAGAGGCAATTTTTTAACTACCCCTCTTTTAAGTTGACCTCATTTATTATATCATAAAGTAATAAGGTGTTAATAGGTTTTTTTCTTCCAAAATCCTTTATTTTCACCTTATCTCACATATTAATGAATATATTGTTTGAAAACTTATATACTAATATGATATAATTTTTAGAAAGTATATACAAATTTTTACTTGCGAGGTTATAATATGAAATATTATCTTGTTGCATTATTCGATGATGAATCATACAAAAACTTAAGCCCTGTACAAAGAAATTTATCAAAAAAATACAGAGCTAATAGGAACTCTCCAATTCCATATATTCCATTAGAGGTTTTAGAGAATCCGAATGTAGATAAGCTTAATGTAGTTATTGATAAAATAATTAAGCCTTATAAGCATTTCAAAGTAGAGGTTTCTTCAAAAGTTAGTATTTGTGATTCTAATAAGACATTAAACTTAAAGATCGAAGATGTTGGATATATTAAAAGATTAAATAGACTATTATCTGATAACCTTCAATTACATGGATTTAATGTTAAAGGAATTGAAACTGATGAAAATTTACAGCTTACTTTAGCTAATGTAAATTATAATAACAAAGACAATAAAAGAGTTATTAATCCATTAGATTCAAGATTTAACCTTTCAACGCTAAAGGTAAATAGATTAGAGTTATGGAAAATATCTAATACTAGAAGAGAAACATTAATTCAAACATATCCTTTAAAAGACTTTTAATTTTCTTTATTAGCTTTTAAGCATTGACTTATAAAAATAGTCAATGCTTTTTTTATAAAAATTTATTTTTTGTATTCGTTTACCAACCTTTTCAAGAATCAATTCTTTCTGTAAAATATATTATATTATAATCCTAATTGGGAGGTTATTTATGAATATTTCATCTTTAGTTGAATCACAACTAGAAAAAAATAAGCAAATTTTAATAAACCATGAGCTTCCTGAATATAAGCTTTGGGTTAGGAAACATCTTGAACTACATGTAAAGCTAGGTTCAATTGCTGAAGAAACTAAGTGTTATACTTACTTAGAAAACTCTTCTTCAAGCTTAAATAAAGACATTATCTTTAAAAAATATATTGATTTTCTTGCTCATATAATTAGCTTAGGATTATATAGAGAATATATAACAGATTATGAAGTACAACTAAAACCAAATGATTACTGCTTAAGTGATCAATTCTTAAATTTATATATAGATATAAATGATTTAATAGTATCAACATCTTCTGATCACTTCTTAACTTTATTAGAAGATACTTTAAGCTTAGGAGTAACACTTGGTTATTCTGAGGAAGATGTAAAAAATTCATTTATTTATAGAGATTAGTATTAAGAAACTCATAAGAGTTTCTTTTTTTTATATAATTATATAATTTTCCCATTAATTTCACATAATATCTTTGAGGTGATTATTAATGATTGGATTTATATGTGCTATTATTTCTGGCATATCAATGACTATTCAAGGAGTATTTAATACTAGGCTAAATGAAAAGATAGGTTCGTGGGAAACAACTACATTAGTTCAAGCAACTGGCTTAGCTCTAGCACTAATAATTTTATGTTTCTGCAGAAAAGGTGATTTTGGCGCTATAAAAGATGTTAATAAGCTCTATCTTTTAGGTGGGTTTATAGGCGTAGTTATTACCTATACTGTTATGGTTAGTATAGGTTCATTAGGAACTACTCTTGGTATTGGAACTATTTTAGTTGCTCAATTAGCTTCTGCTGGACTTATAGACTACTTTGGCCTATTTGGTTCAGAAAAAAGTAGTTTCGGATTAAGCCAAATAATAGGAGTAGTAGTTATGATTGCAGGTATTGTAATCTTTAAATGGAAACATTAAAAAAGTGCGAAGTTTGCTTCGCACTTTTTTCTTTTCTTAATTAACAAAAACAGCTTCCTTTTTATACTATATAATGTGGATTAATTTTAAGGAGTTTTTTATGTTCTCTTTAAATAAAAAACTAGACTCTAACCTGAAAAATTATATGAAATTTAATTCTTCTAGGAGTTATAGGGTTTTAATTAAATGTAGAAACTTTCAAGATTCTATTGAAAAAAGAATCTCATCATATAAAGGAACTGTAATAAGAAATATTAATATTGATAACATTGTCTGCGCTCTTTTAAACTCAAAATCTATAAATAGGTTATTGGAATATCCAGAAGTTGAATATATATGTTTAGATCAATTTGTTAATCTTTGTGGAATAAGTGTGCAAGCTGCTAACAGGGTTAGATTGGCTAATACTATAAATGCTTCTGGTAGAGGGGTAGGGATCGGAGTAATTGACTCAGGAGTATACCCTCACCGTGACTTAACTACACCATTTAATAGAATATCGACCTTTTCTGACTTAATTAATGGTCTAACATATCCATACGATGATAATGGACATGGCACATGTACTTGTGGAGTTATAGCTGGAAATGGTGAATCCTCTAATGGAATATATAAAGGTATTGCTCCATACTCAGATCTTCATGTTATAAAAGCATTTGATAGATTAGGAAAAGGCTATGTATCCGATGTGCTATATGCTATAAATGAACTGATTACTATAAGTACTAAGTATAATATAAAAATTTTATGTTTACCCTTTGAAAGCTTAAGTCATGATAAGTTTATATTTTCACTTTTTGATAAGATGTTAAAACGAGCTGTTGATTCTGGGATAACTCCTATTCTTCCTAGTGGAAGTAATATTATTGAAGGATCTATTATGGGAATAGCTTTAAGTAAAAATGCTATTACTGTAAGTGGATTAGATACAACTTCCAGAACAGCTCCTTATGAGTATTCATCTACAGGTGCTCCTAAAAAAGACTCTAAACCTAACTTTTGTGCTGCCTGTGTTGATGTTGTCTCTCTAAATTGTAATACTTCATATATATCTGAAAAAAATAATACCAAAATATATGCCCCAAAACTTTCATCTTCTTATACAAGTTTTAGCGGAACTTCTATATCTGCAGCATATATTGCTGGTATATGTGCCTTATTATACGAACTTAATCCAACACTATCCTTTGATGATATAGTATCTATGCTAATAGCATCGTCAGATAGCTTAGATTTACCGATTAATGTCCAAGGCGAGGGATGTGTAAATTTAAATAAATTATTTAAAAAGTAAAAGTGCTATAAAGCACTTTTACTTTTGGACTATATAATTAAGAGGGTTTACAGGTGCATCGTCTATTCTTAATTCAAAATGTAAATGAGGTCCAGTACTATATCCAGTACTTCCTACAGCACCTATTATCTCTCCTTTTTTCACTTCTTTATTTGGCGATACGTATATCTCACTCAAATGGGCATAATATGTTTTCATATCATCACTATGCTGAACTATAACTAAATTTCCATATCCCCCATCATTATATCCAGCAAAGATTACCTCTCCGTCAAAAGAAGCAATTATATCTTCTCCTTGATTTTCAGCTATATCTAGTCCCTTATGATATGAATTAACTCTCTCTTCTCCATAATATGATGATATATATCCACCTTCTACAGGTCTAGTCAAAAATGTTACTCCATCATAATATGGATTCTTACTTCCTTTATGTACTACTGTAGTTACAGGCTCTACTAATATATTTTCGTTTAATACTGTTTCTTCAGTCTTCGTAAGACCTTCGTATATAACTTCCTTATATACTTCCTTTTTACCATCTTCCCCTTGCATAACTACTTCTTCACCCATATATATACTACTATCTTCTTCTACCCTAACTGGCGACTCTATAACCTCTTCTTCAAATGTTCTCAAACTTAATTCTAGATCTAATAAATTTTTATTTACTATAGATGCTTCATAAATTTCTTTAGATATTTCACTACTCTCACTCAGTTGGCATAGTTTTAGTTCAGTAGGAGTTGTTTTTATATTTCCATTTATCTTCATATAAGATATATCTTCAATATTTACTCCTAATTCTCTTATATAACTTTCACATACACTTTTAATTATAGTATCCTTTTCTTGTGCACTTAGCACATATCCAAAAACATTATTATCTACTGTTATAGCAAAGCCATTAACATTTCTATTTATATTCTCTATATTTACATTTGAGTTTTTGCTATTTAAATTAACAATATTATTATAAGTGTTAGAAACACTTATTGAATTTGCAAGATATACATCTTTAGATACTTCTTGTGAGAGCTCACTTGAATCATCAATAACATTTATGCATTGAATTGTTTTAGTATTTCCGTATATCTTATAACCTTTAGTAATTCCTCCTATAAGAAATAACAATATTGTTAATAGTATTAAGGATAAAGTGTTTTTTATTATAACACACTTCTCATCCTTCTTCTGCGAGTACATTTTTTTTACCACTCCTCTTTTTTCTAGTTTTATTTACAACATTTTTTAATTTTCCCAAGAACTAAAATAATATACACATCATTTCTTCAATTGTTATGTTGAGGGTTGATATCACCTTTGTTATAATTAGCTTAAAGGTAATAGAACCAAGAAAGGTAGAGAATATTTATGAGCACATTTATGCTAAAAAATAAACAATTAGACTTTACTCCTGTTAGTAATATATTTATAGAAAAATATATGCCTAAAGCTCGTGGAGAATTTATTAAGGTGTATCTATTAATGCTTAAATATAATACTTGTGGCGAAATGGGTGTAACATCATCAATATTAGCTACTTCATTAAATTTGCTTGAATCTGATGTGTTAAACGCCTTAAACTATTGGAACGATGAAGGATTAATAAAACTAATTCCTATTGATAAAATGGGAAATTTCAATATTGAATTTGTTGATTTAGTTAAAGAATCAAAATCTCAAAGCAAAGAAATAAACTTACTTCAAGCCTTAAATAAGAACTCAACTAAAGATATGTTAAATGATATCGAAAGACTTTTGGGAAGACCTCTATCCCCTAAAGAAATGACTACTTATTTAAGTTGGCAAGATGATTTCAACTTTTCATCAGAATTAATACTAATTCTTTTTGAATATTGCGTATCTCGTGGAAAAAGCGATTATAGATATATAGAAAAAGTAGCAATAGCTTGGAAAGATATGAATATTTCTACTATTGAAGAAGCTCAAAATTATATAAAGAGAACTGAAGATAAATGGATAAAAATTAGACATATATTAAATTACTTAGGCATTAAAAACCCTGAATTAATGAAGCCTCAAGAAGATATGCTAGATAAATGGATAAATGATTTTAATTTCCCTCTAGACGTTATAGAAAAGGCTTGTAATATATGCTTTCAACGTCTAAATAGGGCTGATTTTAAATATATCGATGGAATCTTATCTAATTGGAATAAAAATAACCTAAAAACAATTGCTGCTATTGAAGAAAAAGATTCAAAACCTTCTACTGCTATTCAAGGAAAAGGAAATTATACTAGTAATAATAGTAAAAGATTTACTGGTCAAAATATTAATAACAAATCATCTAAAGATTATGATGATTTAGAAAAAGAACTTTTAGGATGGTATAACAATGATTAAGGGATATCAAGAAAAATTAATGAATATTTATGAAAAAATACGAGAAAATGAAAATCGTAATTTAAAAAATAGAAAAAAAGAAATTCTTCAAAAAGCTCCTGAGATAATTGAATTAGATAATACTATTCAAAAACTTTCATTAGCTTTGCCTATGGCAATATTAAAAGGTGGCTCTGAAGCTGACCTAGATAATATTAAAGCAGATATACAAGAGCTTAGAAAGCAAAAATATGAGCTATTAACCTCTTATGGATATCCTGTTGATTACCTAAATCTTCATTATCAGTGCGCTAAATGTCAAGATACTGGATATATAGGAACTCAAAGATGTAAGTGCTTTAAGAATAAGCTAGTAAACTTATATTACGAAACTTCTAAACTATCAAATAACTTAGCTACTTGCAATTTTAATAATTTTGATATAAGACTGTTTTCTCCTGAAAATGATGGGAATTATAAAAATTCTCAACGTAAAAACATGGAGAAGATTTACGAATTCGTAAGAGGTGGTTATTTACCTAATTTCGATAATGATAATACTAATTTATTATTTTATGGAGAGTCAGGCAATGGTAAGACATTCTTATCTTGGTGTATAGCTAAAGAATTATTAGATAAAGGATATTTAGTTATATATAAAACTTCTAATGATTTAATAAGAGATTTAAGAGAAATAACATTTAATAATAACTATATGCTTGAAGATTTATTAATAAACTGCGACTTATTAATAATAGATGACTTAGGCGCAGAACAAGTAACCGACTTTTCTACTAATGAATTATTTAATTTAATCAATAAGAAGCTATTAAATAATAAGAAGATGATTATATCAACGAATTTAAATCTTCCTGATATAGAAAAGAGTTATACAACTAGAGTCTATTCTCGTTTAGTTGGTAATTTTACGTTCTTTAAGTTTTACGGTAATGATGTTAGAATAAAACTTAATCTTGCAAGAATGAGATCTCAACAACAATAAATTAATTTAATATAAAAATACACTTTACTTCTTGATATTAATAATAAAATTTCTATTATTAATTGAAGTAAAGTGTATTTTTTATAATCAAATATTTTTACTACATAATATTAATTACACAAAAAAAACTCTAGAATAATCTAGAGTTTCATGGAGCTGGTGATCGGAGTCGAACCAACAACCTGCTGATTACAAGTCAGCTGCTCTGCCATTGAGCCACACCAGCATAAATATTTTATATTTTAACGCCAAAAAAAATTGGCGACTCAGAAGGGGCTCGAACCCTCGACCTCCGGCGTGACAGGCCGGCACTCTAACCAACTGAGCTACTGAGCCATTATGGTGGAAACAACAGGGATCGAACCTGTGACCCTCTGCTTGTAAGGCAGATGCTCTCCCAGCTGAGCTATGCTTCCGTATAAAATGGTGACCCCTAGGGGAATCGAACCCCTGTTACCACCGTGAAAGGGTGGTGTCTTGACCGCTTGACCAAGGGGCCATATAATGGAGCTGGTGATCGGAGTCGAACCAACAACCTGCTGATTACAAGTCAGCTGCTCTGCCATTGAGCCACACCAGCGTATATTATATAGTTTTTTAAAAAAGTGGCGACTCAGAAGGGGCTCGAACCCTCGACCTCCGGCGTGACAGGCCGGCACTCTAACCAACTGAGCTACTGAGCCATTTATGGTGGAAACAACAGGGATCGAACCTGTGACCCTCTGCTTGTAAGGCAGATGCTCTCCCAGCTGAGCTATGCTTCCATATAAAATGGTGACCCCTAGGGGAATCGAACCCCTGTTACCACCGTGAAAGGGTGGTGTCTTGACCGCTTGACCAAGGGGCCTAGGCTTTTGTTTATCACATATTATCTTTTGTACCACTTTTTAAAAAAATTGGCGACTCAGAAGGGGCTCGAACCCTCGACCTCCGGCGTGACAGGCCGGCACTCTAACCAACTGAGCTACTGAGCCATTATGGTGGAAACAACAGGGATCGAACCTGTGACCCTCTGCTTGTAAGGCAGATGCTCTCCCAGCTGAGCTATGCTTCCGTATAAAATGGTGACCCCTAGGGGAATCGAACCCCTGTTACCACCGTGAAAGGGTGGTGTCTTGACCGCTTGACCAAGGGGCCTAGGTTTCTTGCTCGTTCTCTGCCGAGCACATTAACTATAATACATAAAATTAAATATGGTGTCAACACTTTTAAACAACTTTTTTTATTTTTTTATTTTCAACTCATATTTAATCTCCTCTAGGTCAGCATTTTTACTGGTTTTTCCCCACTTTTATTTTTTTCTGCCTTTTTTAAATTTTCTATTGCCATACCGTATCTTGCTAATGAATCTTCTTTTAATTTTATTTCATTTTCTATCTTTTCGATCTCAAAACAACACATATCGAAAAATTCATTTTCATCAATCTGATCTAAATTTATATTAAATCCAACCTTTTTAAAATTTTGTCCTACAGCTAATATTTTAACCGGAATAGACTTATTTATTACAGCTATTATTTCTTTTTCCCAAATTCCTCTTTTATTTACAACATGTTTATCTCTTAATAAATTTAAATTTTCAAATTTAATATTTAATTGTGATTCTATAATTTCTAAAAGAGCTTTATATAAACCTACTGAAATTCCTCTGTTTAATTTTATCTTTAAAAAATCATTATACTTTATTAAAAATTCATCTACTTCACTTTCAGTTATAAAGTCTATTTCACTATTATTAAATACTTTAATCCCCTTGCTACTAGGATAATTTACTACTACTTGATCATAGTTCATTCTTCTAACCTTAAACTCTTTATCATAATCATCTAAAGTTTTGTCAATAATTTTAACTAGCAATAGTCTCACCTCATCAATTAGTATTCCATAGTTTTTTTACTAATATTACTGTGATAGAATAAAAGTGCAAATTAAGTTCAATTATAAATTCTAAATTACATTGAAATGATTTCTTTAATTTATAACTTTGAATTAAAAAGGAGTGTTCTTATTGATATATCATGATTTAATAATCGTTGGTGGTGGAGCTTCTGGTATGACAGCAGCTATAGTTGCTAAAGACTTTGGGCTAGATGTAGCCATAGTTGAAGGAACCGATAGAGTTGGTAAAAAAATATTAACTACTGGAAATGGTAGATGTAATATATCCAATAGATGTGTAGCTGAACCTTTTATTAATTATCATAGTAATTGTGATAATTTCTTTTCATCTGTTTTAAGTCAATTTGGTGTAGATGATACATTAAATTATTTCTTATCTTTAGGTCTTCCAATAGTACCTTTAAAAGGCGGAAAATTATATCCACAATCACTACAAGCATCTTCTGTTGTGGATATTTTAAAAATGTCACTTGAAGATAGAAATATACCTTTATACACGGGCTGTAAAATAAAAGATATCCACAAGGATAAAATTTTTAAATTATCCACAAATAACGATGAGTATAAATTATTCACATGTGAAAATTTAATTTTAGCCTGTGGAGGAAAATCTGCTCCAAAAACAGGATCAGATGGTTCAGCATATAATTTGGCAAAAAATTTAGGTCATTCTATAACAAAGCTTTTACCTGGAATAGTTCAATTAAAGTTAGACTATAATCATCTCAAAGCACTTTCAGGAGTCAAATTTGATGGTTATGCAAAATTATTTGTAAATGATGAAGAAGTAAAAGAAGATTTCGGTGAAATATTATTTACTGATTACGGTATTTCTGGTCCTCCAATACTTCAAATATCAGCTTTAGCCTCCCAAGCTACTAGCACTGGTAAAAAAACTGAAGTTGTTGTTGATCTTATGCCAAACTATACAAAAGATGAGTTAATAGATTTCTTAGAATGCCATTTTGCTATTCTTTCTCATAGACCTATATTAAATGCTTTTATAGGTGTTATTAATAAAAAAATAATACCTGTTCTATTAAAAGAATGTGGTATTACAGATTTACATATGCCATGCTATGAGCTTTCTTGGAAAGAAAAAAACAAGTTAATCCAAACTCTTAAAAGTTGGAAGTTTACTTGTACTGGAACAAATGACTTTAATCAAGCGCAAGTAACTATAGGTGGAGTTACCGCTTCAGAAATAAATCCAGATACGTTAGAATCTAAAATTGTTCCTAACCTTCACTTTGCTGGTGAAATCATGGATGTCCACGGTGATTGTGGTGGATTTAACCTGCAATGGGCTTGGAGCTCTGGATACGTAGCTGCCAAATCAATAGCTAATAAATAATTAGAAATGATAAATGGAAAATGATAAATTAAGTTCGTTAATTTATCATTTTCCATTATTAGTTTTTAATTGTTTACTTAACCCACTTTGATATTAATGTTGTTAATTCTTTTCCCTCATTGTTTTCTATCTTGTGTAGGATAATATACTCTTCATCATTTTCTTTAACTTCGCATATTGATTTTATTTCATCCCCATAAGAGCATTCTTTTTCAAAAACTACACTTAATTCAACTAAATTATTATTATATAATATCTCTACTGGCACTGACTCTAATGCCCATTCTATATATTTAACATTATTAACGTGTGTATTTGAGTCTATATCACTATATCTTACTTTAAACTCTTTTGAGTGCATTTCTTCTTTTAGTTTTTCTGGCTTAGAAACATTTATATTACATTCTTCATCTTCACTAACTCCATAAAACTCATATTGCTCTAAAGGTATTCTTACTGCTCTCCTCTTATTAATATCAATTAATAAAAATACTCCAATAGCTTCAACGATTTTATTTCCCTCTTCATCAAATATTTCATATAATCTTGATGCATAAAATCTCTTAAAACCTAAAGCATTTGTAGCTACTCTAATCTTTTCCCCATACTTAGGATATCTATTTATCTTTATATCATATTTGCAGAATACCCATGCCAAATTTCTTTCTGACATATATTCTATTCCAACTCCGATTTTTTCAGATTGCTTCGTACCTATATCGGTAAAATAATTAATTATAGATTCAATCTTGCATTGAAGCTTTACATCAACGTCATAATAATGAACTTCATATTCTCTTTCAAATCTTTTTCCCATTTAACACTCCCACTTTCTCTAATCTTATTATTACACATATTTTACCACATAAATATTATAAATATAAAAAAAGTCAGCAATGCTGACTTTAAAATCTACCGTATATAACTATTTATTTAAGGCCTCTAATAATTCACTTAATTCTATTCCATGAACCTTTGCAGCCTCTTCTACAGTTTCTGCTTGTGCAGATGGACACCCTACGCATCCCATACCAAATTGCATAAGTACATCAGCTTTATTAACATTAGCCTTTATAACCTCACCAATAGTCATTTCCTTAGTAATCAATATATTCACCTATCCTTTAATAGTGTTTTAATAACAATTAAATATATTCTATACAAGTTTTTACAATATTTCAAGGTGATTTCTAATTAAAAAGATGCCTTTTATAAATAAAGCATCTTTTTTATACAAATTATATTTTATTCCTTATGAACTAAGTCCAAATCAGCAAATTTAGAGTGAGCTCCAATCCAAGCCATTCTAACAGTTCCAACCGGGCCGTTTCTTTGCTTAGCTATTATACATTCACCAATTCCCTTATCTTCACTTTCCTTATTGTAGTATTCATCTCTATATAAGAACATAACTACGTCGGCATCCTGCTCAATTGATCCTGATTCTCTTAAGTCAGATAGCATTGGTCTATGGTCAGCTCTTTGCTCTGGAGCACGTGATAACTGCGATAACGCTATAACTGGACACTCCATCTCCTTAGCTAATGCCTTAATAGATCTTGATATTTCTGATACCTCTTGTTGTCTATTATCACTACCGGAGCTACCAGACATAAGCTGTAAGTAGTCTATAAGTATCATATCAATACCATACTCCATTTTTATCTTTCTACACTTAGATCTCATTTCCATAACACTAAGACCAGCTGTATCATCTATATACACTCTTGCCTTAGATAATGGTCCTGTAGCTCTAGCTATTCTTTCCCAGTCATCATCATCTAGATTACCTGTTCTAAGCTTTAGCATATCAACACTTGCTTGAGAGCATAGTAACTTATAAGCTAACTGCTCCTTAGACATTTCTAGAGAAAATATGACTACACTCTTACCTTCTTTTAACGCTGCATTTTCAGCTATATTAAGTGAGAATGTTGTTTTTCCCATTGAAGGTCTGGCTGCTATAAGAACCATATCCCCCTTTTGGAATCCAGATGTTTTTTCATCTAAAGCTTTAATACCTGAACCTACGCCTGTTATGGCACCCCTATTATTAAATAGCCTTTCTATCTCTAAAAATCCTCTTTCAAGAACGTTTGATAAAGGCTCATACTCTTTAGAATCTTTCTTCTCTGCTATATCAAACATCTTCTTTTGAGCTATATCAATTACTTTCCCTACATCATCACCGCTATTATAACTTTCCTCTATTATTGCTGTAGATGCTTTAATTAATTTTCTCAAAGTTGATTTTTCTTCAACTATTTTTATATATGAACTTAAGTTGGCTGTTGTTGGTACAGAAGCACTTAATTCTGATATGTAAGTAACTCCACCAGCCTTATCTAAGTTATCAGTAGTCTTTAAGTATTCTAATAATGTTACTAAGTCTACAGCCATATCTTGCGAAAACATGTGCTGTATAGCCTTGTATATTATCTTATGACCATCTCTATAAAAGTCATCTTCTTTAAGCTTTTCAAGAACCTTTGCTATAGCGCTCTTATCTATTATCATTGCACCTATAACAGACTGCTCTGCTTCAATACTCTGTGGTAAACTTCTCATCATTGGTGTTTCCATATAAGTAACCCTCCCTCCTAAGTATTCTAAATTTATTATAACAAAATCTAAAGAAATTTATATTATGTATATTAAATTTCTTTTTTTCACACAATAAAATTAAGCTTCCTACTAAGGAAGCTTAATCCACATTACTTCTCAAATACTATCTCCATAAGTTCCTCTATGCGAGTTATAGATTTAACTTCTATATCACTAAGTCCTAGAGGGACTTCTTTTTCATTATCTTTAGGGACAGCAACGAGCTTAATTCCTTTTCTTCTAGCACCATATATCTTTTCAAATATACCACCAACTGGCTTTACAGTACCTCTTAATGAAATCTCACCTGTGATAGCAATATCTTGACGTATTGGTTTATTAGTAAGAGCACTAATTATACAAACTGTTATAGCTGCTCCTGCTGAAGGGCCATCTATCTTACCTCCACCAATTACGTTAACGTGTATATCATAATCTCTTATATCTTTTTCAGTAATCTTTCTTATAACTGAAGCCGCATTAAATACAGAATCCTTTGCCATTGAACCAGCCGTATCGTTAAATTTAATAGTTCCTGCCCCTTTTTTTCTTGCTGGGAACACAGCTGCTTCAATTTCTATAGTTGATCCTATAAAGCCACTTACCCCTAATCCATATACATGCCCTACTTCAGCACTTTCTAAATTAGATATTCTTTCATAAGGTAAGTATCTACCTATAGATAATACTTCTTCTACATCGCTTATTTTTATTATTTCTTTTAAATCTTCTCCCTCAGAGTTATATAAAGAATATCCATAAGCATCTGATAATATATTTACAGCCCTTCTACCTTCAATAGTATATTGGCTAATAAGCTTTGCAACCCCATCTTCTAAAGTTACTTCTAACTTCTTAGCTGCATTTTCAATTATACCTTCTATATCTGTAGCAGATAATGGTTCAAAATAAACCTCTGTACATCTAGATCTTAAAGCTGGATTAATTTCACTTGGGTCTTTAGTAGTTGCACCTATTAAAACAAAATCAGCTGGTGCTCCATTATCAAATAAGTATTTTATATACTTTGGTATATTCTCATCATCTGGGTCATAATAAGATGATGAAAACTCCACTCTCTTATCTTCTAAAACTTTTAAAAGCTTATTTTGAAGTATTTCATCTAGTTCACCAATTTCATCGATAAATAAAACTCCACCATGAGCATCTGTAACTAAACCTGGCTTTGGTTCAGGTACCCCAATCTCAGCTAAATCTTTCTTACTTCCTTGATATATTGGATCATGTACTGAACCTAATAAAGGGTTTGTTATTTCTCTTGGGTCCCATCTTAATGTAGTACCATCAACTTCAACAAACTTTGAATCATCATCAAAAGGCGTAAATTTAAGCTTTTTAGCCTCTTCTAACGCAAGTCTTGCTGCTGATGTCTTTCCTACCCCTGGTGGCCCGTAAAGGATTATATGCTGTGGGTATGGAGATGCCATCTTTGATATTAATGACTTAACAGCTCTCTCTTGCCCAACAATCTCTTCGAATGTTTCAGGTCTTAAAAGATTCATTACATTTTTATTTATCTTTTTAGCATCTAACTTTTCTAGCTTTTCAAGCTTAAGTGCTGTTTTGCTATTTTCAGAACCCTTTTGCTTCCTTATTATAGAAAGTCTAAGCTCATCCATGAATTTATCTTGTCTCTCAACTAAACTTTTCTCTACTTCAGTTTCTATTTGTCTTTGCACATATTTTTTAGCTATATTTTCAGATATCCAATAAACTACATCCTCTAATATCTCTCTAGCTTCATCATCACTTGGAACTACTTTTGCGCCTTTTCCATCTGATGCAATAACATTAAGTGCATATATTCTCTCATTTATTTTTGGTGAATTCACATATTTGTTTAACTTAAATCTAACTGTTCTAGCTCTTACAGCACCCTCATCAAGTACATTATTAAGTATTTCAAATAATACATTCACTTTTGACTCTAATGGTAAATCACTGTCTAATATATTTTGTAATTCCAAATTCAATCCTCCTTATTGTTGAGGAACAATTATAACCTTTATCTTAGTTGATACTTCTGGATATAATTTAATTTCTACATCGTATGTTCCTGCAATTTTTATTGTTTCCATAACTACTTTTTTCTTGTCTATTGATAATTTAAATGTAGTATTAATAACTTCAGCTATATCCTTATTTGTTATAGCTCCAAATAATCTTCCATTTTCACCAGCCTTAGCTTTTACTGTAACTTCTTTACCTTTTAGTTCAGCAGCTAATTTTTGTGCAGCTTCTAATTCTGCAAGCTTCTTTCTTCTTTCATTTTCCTTCTTAGCATTAACTACATGTAAAGCATTTGCTGTAGCTTCTTCGGCTAATTTCCTAGGAAATAAATAATTTCTAGCATATCCATCTGATGCTTCTATAACATCACCTTTTTTACCCATTTTCTTAACGTCTTGTAATAAAATAACTTTCATATTATACACCTATCCTTTACCTTTTATTCTTGCCATATTCGTTCTACTTTAAATGTTTATCTATAGAACTTCTTAAAGCTTCTATAGATTCTCCAATAGGAAGTTTTAATTTAGCTCCAGCCATATTCATATGACCTCCGCCTCCAAGCTCTTCTAATATAACTTGAACATTAACATCACCAAGAGAACGACCACTTATTATTACATTATTATTTATTTCAGCTAAAACAAAGCATACCTCTATTCCTGAAATAGTTAATAACTCATCTGCAGCTCTAGCTACTATAACTGTATTATCAACATTACTTGGACAAACAGCTATTGCTACATTATCTTTTACTTCTGCATTTTTAATAGTATCTGCTATGACTAAATAGTCTTCTAAGCTATCATTAAACATTTTTTTTACTTCTAATGTATCTGCACCTATAGATCTTAAAAATGATGCTGCATCAAAAGTTCTAACTCCAGCTTTAAACTGGAACTCCTTGGTATCCATAACAATACCTGCTAATAACCCTTCAGCTTCAACCTTTGATATTCTAGGCTTTTGTACCATATATTGAATTAACTCTGTCACCATTTCTGAAGTTGATGATGCATATACCTCGATATAATTTAATAATGTACCTTCAACTATATCTGGACTTCTTCTATGATGGTCTATAATTATCTTTCTAGACACTTTTTCAACTAAATCAATATTACTTACATACCCTTTATTATGAACATCTACTACTATTAATAATGATTTCTCATTAATATTTTTTTCTGCATCATCTCTAGAAATAAATGTATTGTCATATTTACTATCATCTTGCAACTTATTCATGTAATATTCAATAGCATTTCTATCATTATCTAAAATAATATTACAATTCTTGCCCATTTGCCTAATTGTAGACCATAAACCAACTGCAGCACCTAAGCAATCCATATCTGGATTCTTATGTCCCATAATTAATATATTACTACTTTCATAGATAAGATCCTTTAATGCATGGGCAATAACTCTGGCTCTTACTCTTGTTCTCTTTTCAAACTCTCTAGTGTTTCCACCAAAGAAAATTATCTTTTCATTATTTTTTATAGCAACTTGATCTCCACCTCTACCTAGAGCAAGCTCCTTAGCTGTAACAGCATTATTATAGTTTTCTTGAGGGGTAGCTCCTCCTCTTCCTATTCCAATACTTAAAGTAAGTTCAAACTTATTACCACGTTCAATTTCAGATATTTTTTCTAATATATCAAACTTATTATTTACTTCTTCAGTAATATACTTATCTATAACAGATAATGCATATCTATTAGAATCATATTTAACAATTAATGCTTTTAGCTTTTGAGCATATAGATTTATAGTTCTTTCTACTTCAGCTACAAGTAGAGGTCTTTCACTTTCCTCTGTACTCTCAAGCACTTCTGATAAATTATCTACTTCAATTAACATTACGCTTTCTTTAGTTGTATTTAGGTCTCTTAAGTTGCTAACTTCAATAAAATATACTGCATATACATCATTAATAAGTTCATCTTCACCAGTTATTTTGCTAGCATATATACTATAAATGCAATTTTTTATCTTTATACGTTGACTTAAATCCTTATCGCATTTTAAAAGTTTTTGTAAATCTAAACTTCTTGTAATACTGATAATATTTTGCCCCTCAGTATCACTTAACTCTAATTCCTGAGTTAACCTTTTATTTGCCCATATAATATCTCCATTTTCGTTAATAAGAGCTATTGGAGCTAGCATATTTGAAATATTATCATTAATATTTAATTTTAGCTTAGATATTGTTCTTTTTCCATTTTCAACTTTAGAATGCTCATTCTTATTTAAGTAATAAAAATATATAATAAACGCCAATAATATAATACTTCCTATTATAAACTTATCATTATAAAAAAATATAATACTTATAAATACAAAAATAGCCGGTATTATTACCTGTTGGTAATCCTTAAGTTTTTCCTTCATTGAAAGCCTCCTAAGCTTTATATTATTAACGTTGTTTAATATGATTTTGAAGTTTGCTTAAATTCTTTCCTTCTCTTTCATATTCATGCTCTTCTGTAATACCAATCTTTAGCTTTTTTTTCATATCATCATCAACTTCATTACAACTATATCCTAATTTTTGTGCTAACACATATAGAATTAAAATAGCACCAGATATACAATTTAATATTGAATCTCTAGCTATGTTAGTTCCCCTAGTTAAAAGAGTATAAAGATCACCTATAAGACACAATAAGTTTGCTTTTAATTCTTCTATCATCTTAATGTTGGCCATTATATTAAAATCTTCTTTTCTCACATATTTCACCTCTATTCCACTACCCTGTAACTTATATTTTAAAGTTATTTTTATATTAATGCAACTATATAAGGGAATGTATTACAAAATATGTAAATAAGTTATATTTTTATATAACACAAAAGCCCCTGATTCTCAGGGGCTAATAATCTTATTACTATTCTGTTGTAAATGGTAATAAAGCTATATTTCTTGATCTCTTTATAGCATCTGTTAATTGTCTTTGGTGCTTAGCGCAAGTTCCAGAAATTCTTCTTGGTAATATCTTACCTCTTTCTGTAACGAACTTTCTTAACTTAGCTACATCTTTGTAATCTATTGATTCAGCTTTATCAACACAGAAAGCACATACTTTTTTTCTAGATCTTCTCATTTTTCCAGATCTTTTCATATCTCTCATGCTATTTCCCTCCTTGTAAAATTAATTAGACTTTCTAGAATGGCATATCTCCGTCATCGACTGGAGTCATATCCTCTTCGAAATTCATTCCACCAAATACATCATTATTTGATGAATGTGAATAATCAGATCCGCCACCGAATGAACTTCCATTATTACCAGCTCCATTACCCTTAGATAAGAAGCTTACACCATTAAATGTGTCAGCAACAACTTCTGTTACATATCTCTTAGTGCCGTCCTTTGCATCATATGATCTAACTGAAATTCTACCGCTTATAGCAATTTGACTACCCTTACTCATATATTGAGCAGTGTTTTCAGCTTGCTTTCCCCATATTACTACAGGAATAAAATCAGCAGTTCTTTCGCCAGATTTGCTGTTATAATTATCAACTGCTAAAGTTAGTGTTGTTACGGCAGTTCCGTTTCCTGGAGTATACTTTAACTCAGGATCTTTAGTTAATCTACCTATTAGAATTACTTTATTCATTCTTTAACACCACCTACTAGTTTTCTTGTTTAACAATGATATGTCTTATAACACCATCAGTGATTCTGAATATTCTGTCTAACTCTTTTGGTAACTCAGGGTTAGCTTCGAAATTGATTAATGTGTAGAAACCTTCGTTAACTTTCTTTATTTCGTAAGCAAGTTTTCTCTTACCCCAGAAATCAACGTTTTCGATAGTTCCTCCACCGTTTTCTATAACACCTTTAAACTTTTCGATGTTAGCTTTTACAGCTTCTTCATCAAATGATGGGTGTAGTATAAATATAGTTTCGTACTTTCTCATCATTTTCACCTCCTTTGGACTTAACGGCTGCTACATATGCAGCAGGATTACAATTTAAAAGTTTATCACTTTATGTTGACTATTTCAAGCTTTTTTTATTTTATTCTTTTGTTTTTACTACCTTTTTTGCATCTTTCTGGAATTTACGACGTGGAAGCATTATTATTCTACCACATTCAGTACACTTAATTTTCACGTCAGCACCGACTCTTATAATCTCAAAGTTCTTATTTCCACAAGGATGTTCTTTTTTCATTTCTACTACATCACCTAGTTCAAAAGTTTCTATCATTTATAATCGCCTCCTAAAAATAAAATTATTTATTTACAATATAAGTCTTAGGATATGGAATTTCTATTCCTGCTCTAGTTAATGCTTCTTTAATTTCTTTTCTTAACTCTCTTTCCATTTCCCATTGACTTAATGGTTTCGCTCTTCCTACAACTCTAATAGTTATTCCTGATGGGTTTAATGAAATAACTCCTAGCACTTCAATATGTCCTCTTAGCTTATCTTTATGCTTTTCTTCAAAAGCTTCATTGACAGACTTTATTAAATTAGTAGCTTGGTCTATGTTTTCCTCATAAGCTATATCAACATCAACTATAAATCTTATATCACCTCTTGAGTGATTTGTTACCTCTAAAATAGATCCATTAGGAATAAGATGTAAGTCTCCTGTAAAATCTCTTAAAACTGTTGTCCTAATTCCCATACTCTCAACTATACCACTAAAATTAGAAATAGTAACATGATCCCCTACCCCATATTGGTCTTCAAATAAAAGAAAAAATCCATTAATTAAATCCTTAACTAAACTTTGAGCTCCAAGACCTATAGCAAAACCTCCAGCACTCGCTAATGCAACTGGTATTTTTGCAAACACATCATAAAACATAAGTGCAACACCAACTAAATAAACAGTATACTTTAGTACACTTTTTAATACTTCACCTATAGTTATTGCCTTTTGTGGATCTAACGAAAAGCTCAATTTACTTTTTACTTGCTTATCTACAAATTTATTAATTATTTTATTTCCTATTTTTATAATTAAATTTATAGCTACAAGAATGATAACAATTCTCAAAATCATATTGAAAGATGTTTCTAGCCAACCATTTAGAATCTCTGGATCCTTAGTAAAATTTTCCCAATTCCACGCAAGCTTACCGTCCTCAGTTGTAACTATCTTAGCAAGAGATAAAATGTTATTCAACCTTTACGCCTCCTCTATTTACTTTACTAATTCATATCCGTTACTATCTCTTTTATATATTGCTTTAAATTCTATAACTTCCTCATTAATTACCCTATTAATGCTATCTTCATCCTCTAACCTTATACAAATTCCACAGCTTTGAGTTATTGTAGTTGGAGTTGGCATTATTCTAAAATTCATTCCTATTTCCTTTAACTTTTTTTCTCCACTCATAGCCGTATGAGTATTCTTAAAAACTATTATGTAATACTTCATTTTGTCCTCCTAAAATTATCTTAATAATTATATTATACCTACTTTGTCGTTATAATAAATATATTACTTTAATATCTAGCTAATTTCAAAATCTTGTAATATATCCTTGCATTTTTCCCTATTTATTTTATCATATTTATAAGACTAATTTTAGTAAGGAGTAAGCACTATGAATGTATATTTAGATAATGCAAGTACATCATTTCCAAAACCCAAAACAGTTTCTGATTCAATTTATAATTATTTAACTAACATAGGTGGAAATCCTGGACGTGCTAACCACTCTAATGCATTAGAATCAAATAGATATTTATTTTTAGCTAGAGAAACAATAGCTAATTTTTTTAATTTCCATAAGATTGAGAATGTAATTTTCACTAACAATATAACATCATCACTTAATACATTAATTAATGGAATATTGAAACCAGGAGATCATGTAATAACTTCCTCCATGGAGCATAATTCTGTTATAAGACCTTTATATAACTTAAAGGAAACCATAGGTATTGACTTAGAAATAGTTTCTGCAAAATCAAACGGAATAATTGATGTAGATTTAATTGCTAAAGCAATAAGAAATAATACAAAGTTAATAATACTAACTCATGCTTCTAATATTACTGGCTCTATTCAACCTATACAAAAGATAGGAGAGTTATGCAAAAAACATAATATATTTTTTATATTAGATTCTGCTCAAAGTGCAGGAGTAATAGAAGTAGATTTTAAAAATTTTAATCTTAATGCTTTAGCCTTTACTGGCCATAAAAGTTTACTTGGCCCTCAAGGTATTGGTGGATTTATTATAGATGATAAACTTAATGAAATTTGTAATCCATATATCTTAGGTGGTACAGGTAGCCTTTCTCATTCATTAGTTCAACCTGACTTCCTACCTGATAAGTTTGAATCTGGTACATTAAATATTCCAGGTATAATAGGCTTATATGAAGGTATAAAATTTATTGAAAAAGAAGGTCTTAATACTATTTATGAACATAACGCATACTTAAGATCTTATTTAATTAATGAAATTTCTAATATGAATAACTTTACTATATATGGAGACTTAAATCCTGCTAACGGAACATCTTGCGTATCTATTACAAATTCAAACTTAGATGTTAGCGAACTTTCATTTATACTAGATTCTGACTACGGAATTAGTAATAGAAGTGGACTTCACTGTGCTCCATTAGCACATAAAACTATCGGAACATATCCTAATGGAACTGTAAGACTAAGCCTTGGATATTTTAATACTTTAGAAGAAATAAAATATACCGTTGATTCTTTAAATAAAATAAACAAACTTTATAAATAAAGTGCGAGCTAAGGCCCGCAGGTGAAAGGTTAACTTCGTCAAAGGGAAAATGCTACTATCGTAGCAGGTAAAGATTAACTAAAGTTAAAGAGAAAAGTACTAAAGTAGATATATTGTACTATTGCCAAAGGCAATACTTTCCCCGTCATGTCAGTGACATTTTCCCTTCAGCTTCAGCTGACCTTTCCCCTTTGCACAAGCGAACCTTTCACCAAAGTGATTGAACTTTAAATCAATTCCTTCTTCCTTTCTCTCTACTCTTCACAAAAAGCTAGCTTACCTTTGAATATTTTCTATAAAATGTGTCAAAACTCCTTAATAAGGAAACTCCTTCTCCTATTGTGGAATGAGTAAATTCGAATAGTAACATATTAAATTTTGATTCTCACTTAAGGAGAGTGTTTTATGGAAAAGTATTTTTGTGAAGATTCAATGTCCCCAACTACAGTAAATAAGTTTAGAGATTACTTATATTCAAAACTGAAGACTCCTCTATCAGATAAACGTCCAATTATTTTTTTATGTATTGGAACCGATAGATCTACTGGTGATTCTCTTGGTCCATTAATTGGTTACAAGTTAAAACTTGAACATAAAAATAATATATATGTATACGGTTCTTTAGAAACTCCAGTTCATTCAAAGAATTTAGTTACAGTCTTAGAGAAAATAGAAAAATATTTTATCAATCCCTATATAATAGCTATAGATTCATCTTTAGGCAATATACAAAATGTTGGTAAAATATTTATTGAAGAAAAACCTATTACTCCTGGATTAGCACTTAATAAAGACTTGCCAGCTGTTGGAGACCTTAGTATTACAGGAGTTGTTAATATATCAGGAAACTTAGAATTTATAGTTCTTCAAAACACTCGATTATTTACTGTTATGTCATTAGCAGACTGTATTACAGATGGTATAAAAAAATGTTTAGATAAGATATCAATAGATTTCTCTTCTAATGATAGATTCTCATCTAATAATTTAAATAAAAAGCAAATAAAAAAAGGATAGTAAATTAAATTTTACTATCCTTTTATACTTCTACTTATTTATTGCTTCATTTAATACATGTAATTCTTCTTCTGATAAGTCATATCTAGAAATACCCTTATCTATAGGTTTTGCATATGTAGTACTATCATGTCTAGAATATATACCAGTTATAATAACTCCATCATTATAAGAATCTAATATAGCTATAGAGAAGCTTAAATCACTTCCTACATCTGCAAAAGCCTTATATCTCATTATAGCAACTTTATTTACACATAATTTTAAGTCTTCAGCTATCTTTCCACAACTTGCAAGAGCTTCTTTAGAATTGTTAAGAGCAACATCAATATTATCTAAATTAGAATTTATAACTTCTTCTAAGTTTTTATTATTCATTCCTCTCATCATTTTTCTATATTTCTTCTCTACCTTATTAACTGAAACTAATAATATTATTGTAGTTATCAATAATAGTAATGTAATAATAGCTAACCCAATTACTATAATTCCTGAGTACTCGTTAATTATATTTAGTATATTACTCACCTTAATCCGTCCCTCCAATGTTTCATGTGAAACATTATAATTTAATTATTTCTAAAATTCTTTGTAAATCTTCTTCGGAATAATATTCTATTTCTATTTTTCCTTTATTGTTTTTATTGGTTAAATTAACCTTTGTTCCAAAATAATGTTGTAATCTTTCTTTTATATCTTTATAGTACGGATTTGTTAATTCATCTTCTGTCTTCTTTTTTGAAGAATTATCATCATCCTTCTTTATACGTTTTATAAGATTTTCTAACTCTCTTACAGATAATTTATCATCAATAACTTTTTGTGCTAATTCGTACTGTAATTTTTTATCTGAAATACCTAGTAAAGCTCTACCATGACCTTCTGATATTACACCTTCAATTAAATACTGTTGAACATCCTCACCTAAGTTTAATAATCTAATTGTATTAGTTATAGCAACACGTGATTTTCCTATTCTCTTACTTAATTCTTCCTGTGTTAAATCAAAATCTGCAATTAACTTTTTATATGCCATCGCTTCTTCAATTGAATTTAAATCTTGTCTTTGTATGTTTTCTATTAAAGATATTTCTAATACTTGTTTATCTGTTAAGTCCATTATTATAGAAGGTACTTTCTTAAGCCCAGCCATCTTAGCTGCTCTCCATCTACGTTCTCCTGCTACAATAACATAGTTTTCTTCTTCTTTTCTTAGAATAATTGGTTGAACAATTCCATGATGCTTTATTGACTCAGATAACTCTATAATTTTTTCATCATCAAAACTTTTTCTTGGTTGATCTGAATTACTCTTTATAAGATTTATATCAATTAAATTTTTATCTGAAGTTTCTTTCTCATTTTTACTAATTGAAGGACCTAAATTTGTATCTTCTGGAATAAGAGCATTTAACCCCTTACCTAATCCAAATTTTTTGCTCATGATATTTCACCTTCCTATTGTCTGCTTAAAAATTCTTTTGTTAAAGCTTTATATGCGTCTGCACCCTTACATTTTTCATCATATAACATTACCGGAAGTCCAAAGCTTGGAGCCTCAGCTAATCTAATATTTCTTGAAATAGTTGTTTTAAATACCTTTTCATTAAAGAATTTTTTAACTTCATCATAGACTTCATTACTTAAATTCGTTCTATAATCATACATAGTCATTACTACCCCTTCAATATCTAATGACTTATTTAATGACTTTTTCACAAGTTGTATTGTATTTATTAATTGTCCAACACCTTCTAATGCATAGAATTCACATTGGATTGGAATAAGTACAGAATCAACTGCAGTAAGTGCATTAATAGTTAATACTCCTAATGATGGAGGACAGTCTATAAATATGAAATCGAAGTCATCTTGTACTTTAGTTATTTCATTTAAAAGTATAGTTTCTCTATCACTTCTATTTATAACCTCAACTTCAGCACCTGCTAATTCCATTGTTGCTGGAGCGATATATAAATTCTGTATTAATTCACTTTTAAGTATTACATCATTTAAAGATACATTAGCAGTTAATACATCGTACATTGAAAACTCTAAATTTCTCTTATCTAATCCTAATCCACTAGTAGTATTTCCTTGAGGATCTATATCTATTGTTAAAACTTTGTACCCTTCCATTGCTAAATAAGCACATAAATTTATATTAGTAGTTGTCTTACCAACTCCACCTTTTTGGTTAAATATACATATTTTCTTCATAAGTTTTGTCCACCTAAGGACTCCACCCCCTCCCTTTCTTTCTATTATATCTGCTTTTTTTCTATAATTAAAGGGAGTCATAATAAAAATTTATGTTAAATAAAAAAAATGTTTCACATGAAACATTTTTCTTATGCTAAATGAAATTTTTCTTCATCATATCCTACAAATGTAACTAAAAATATAACCTTAATAACTTCCATTAATTTCTTCATAAAAGTCAACTCCTCTTATCAAAGTATGACTTAATTATAAACTAGTAAAAATTTATCTCATATCTATGTTCATTACATTTATCTTTCAATTATGTAATAAAAAATAAAATTCATATCTGTGCAAAAACAATAAAAGCAGTACAATTTTTGTACTGCTTTTAAAATCTATTTATTTTTAGGAATAGATACTGTAATCTCTATACTATCCTCTAATTCTTTTAACTTATAATCAGCTGGTATATCAAACTTATTAAATACTTGTTTTATAGTATTTACATATAGTTTTCCAGGCATAACTCCTCTTCTTTTGCTTTTTCTTTCTTCTGCTGCTTTTTCTAGTAATTCGGAGTTAATTAGCTCTTCAGTCTTCTTAACATTAAGACCATTTTTTATTACTTTATCTAAAACTTTTAATTGCAATTCTTCACTTGGTAATGCTAGTAATGCTCTAGCATGTCTTTCAGTTAAATTATTCTCTAAACATATTAATCTAACTTTTTGACTTAATTTTAATAATCTTAACTTATTAGCTATTGTAGATTGGTTTTTTCCCATTCTCTTTGCTAGTTCTTCTTGAGTAAATTTATGATCATTAATTAGATTATAATAAGCTTCAGCAACCTCCATAAAGTTTAAATCTTCTCTTTGTAAGTTTTCTAATAAAGCAATTTCAGCTGATTCAGTATCAGTAATTTCTATTATGTTGCATGGAACATGACTTAACTCTGCTATTCTTGCAGCTCTCCATCTTCTTTCACCAGCAACTAGTTCGAATTTTTCTCCTCTTTTTCTAACTGTTATTGGCTGAATAATTCCATGTTCCTTTATAGATGCAGATAATTCTTGTAAAGCATCTTCATTGAAATATCTTCTTGGCTGATATGTATTTGGAAATATCTCATCTACATTTATATTTATTATCTGTTTACTCATTTTTGCGACCATCCCTTATATTTAGTTACTCAACATTTTATCCCATATTTTAACATTTCTGTATTTATTAATCAATTCCTTCTAATATATGAGATTTTCGTAATACAAATTAAACTATATTAATCTATATTTCTACATAAATATACAATTTACTCTCTACAAAGTTTAATTATGCCATAAATTCCAATAAAAATATATACTTTTCTGCTATTTTATAGGTTTTTTATTAATAGTTCCAGCTTTTCTAGGGTATGTTTTAGGACACTTATTTATCTTAAAAACTTCAACTATATTATGATTTAAATCAGTACCTTCAACTTCAACCTCTATAATATTTTTTAGCTCTCCACCTAAAACTTTAATAGCATTAGCTCCACCTTCTAGCTCTTCTTCTATAGATGGCCCTTTTAAAGCAACAAAGTAACCATTTTTCTTAACAAAAGGCATACAAAACTCAGATAATACAGCCATATTAGCTACAGCTCTAGATGTGGCAACATCGAATTGTTCTCTTAACCCAGGGTTTCTAGCTCCATCTTCAGCTCTTGAATGAATTGTAGTTACATTCTTTAATTCTAATTCTCTTACTACTGTATTTAAAAAGTTAATTCTCTTATTAAGTGAATCTAATAATGTTACCTTAGTATCTGGACTTAATATTGCTATTGGAAGCCCAGGGAACCCAGCCCCTGTTCCAACATCAATTAAAGTCTTTGCTTCCTTTATGGCATTAGATTTAAATGCTTTTATACAATCTATAAAATGCTTCTTAACAAATTCATTATCTTCAGTTATTGCTGTTAGGTTTATTTTCTCATTCCATTCCTGTACAAGTCTCATATACTTAATAAACTTTTCATATTGTTCTTCTGTTAATTCTATTCCTACATCTTTTGCAGCTGTCGACATTAAATCAAAAAATTCCATTTTAGCCCTCCTGTTTCTCTCTTCTAGCTTGATTCTCTAAATATATTAACAATACTGATATATCCGCTGGAGAAACACCTGAAATTCTTGATGCTTGCCCTATGCTAATTGGTCTTATAGCACTTAACTTCTGAATTGCTTCTATTCTTAATCCTTTTACATCTGTATAATCAATATCCTCAGGTAATATCTTCTTTTCAAATTTTCTAAATTGATTTACTTGCTCTAGTTGACTTGTTATATATCCTTCATATTTTGCAATAATATTTACTTGCTCCCCAATATCATCAGTATATTCTGGTCTTTCTGGATCTAAAGGTGCTAAAACAAAGTAGTCTACTTCAGGTCTCTTTATAAGTTCATACATACTTATTGGCTTTTTAAGCTCTGCAGTATTAAGTGATACTAAGAATTCATTGTTTTCTCTCTTATTAGTTATTTGAAGATTTTTTAATCTTTCAACTTCACTTTCAATTTTAGCTTTTCTATCTAAAAATCTATTATATCTTTCATCAGAAACTAATCCAACTTTTCTTCCAATCTCAGTTAATCTAAAATCTGCATTATCCTGTCTTAAAAGTAGTCTATATTCCGCTCTAGAAGTCATCATTCTATAAGGCTCATTTGTACCCTTTGTAACTAAATCGTCTATTAGAACTCCTGCATACGCATCTGAACGTGTTAGTATCATTGGCTCTTTACCTTGAACTTTTAATGCTGCATTTATACCAGCAACTAATCCTTGTGCTGCAGCTTCTTCATAACCTGAACTTCCATTTAACTGCCCTGCTGAATAAAGCCCTTCAATTTCTTTAAACTCTAATGTTGGCTTAAGCTCAGTTGAATCTATTGAATCATATTCAATTGCATAAGCAGTTCTTAAAAACTCAACATTTTCTAATCCAGCTAATGTTCTATACATTTTAATTTGAACATCTTCTGGTAAAGATGATGACATTCCTCCAACATACATCTCAAGAGTATCTTCACCTTCTGGCTCAATGAATATTTGATGTCTGTTCTTGTCTGGGAACTTCATAACCTTATCTTCTATAGATGGACAATATCTAGGCCCTACCCCCTCGATACTACCATTATACATAGGAGATCTATCTATATTTTCTTTTATTATGTTGTGAGTTTCTTCGTTAGTATAAGTTAGCCAACAAGACATTTGCTCTTTTTCTATTTTGTCATTCATAAATGAGAATGGTACTATCTTCTCATCTCCTGGTTGTTCTATCATTTTTGAAAAATCTACAGATCTTCTATTAATTCTAGCAGGAGTTCCAGTTTTAAATCTTCTTGTCTTTATACCTATTCTATTTAATGCAGCTGTTAATTCATTAGCTGCTGCTAATCCATTTGGCCCACTATTATAAGAAACGTCTCCAATAATAATTCTTGCTCTTAAATATGTACCTGTTGTAAGTATAAGAGCCTTACATTTATAAAAAGCTCCATTCTTAGTTAATACTCCAACTACTTTCCCATCTTCAACTTCTATGTCTAGAACCTCTAATTGTCTTAATTCAAGGTTCTCTTGATTTTCTAAAGTTCTTTTCATTCTATCCTGATATTTTTTTCTATCAGCTTGAGCTCTAAGTGAATGAACTGCTGGTCCCTTTGATGTGTTTAACATTCTTGATTGAATAAAAGTCTCATCTATGTTAACACCCATTTCTCCACCTAAAGCGTCAACTTCTCTTACAAGGTGCCCTTTTGCAGTTCCACCTATATTAGGATTACAAGGCATTAAGCCAACTGCATCTAAATTTAAAGTACATACTAATGTCTTTAAACCCATTCTTGCTGAAGCAAGACCTGCTTCACAACCTGCATGCCCTGCACCAACTACTATTACGTCATATTCTCCTGCACTATATCTCATCTTTACTTCCCTACTTTCCTACGCAGAAATCACTAAATATCTTATTTACTAAATCTTCTTCTAATTCACTACCTGTAATTTCACCTAAAGCTCTTAATGATGCTGTAACATAAATAGATATTAAATCTAAGTACTCATTATTTTTAACTCTAACTAAAGCATTTTCAGCATTCTCTAAAGCTCTATATAAAGCCTGCTTATGACGTGAATTAGAAATTATTAAACTTTCTGTATCTATTTTTCCATTGAAGAATAAATCCTTTATAGTCTGCTTTAATTCATCTAATCCAATTTCTTCTTTTGCAGAGATTTTAATTACATTTTCAAAGCTACCTAAAATATCCTCTTCAATTTTCCACTCTAAATCTATTTTATTTAATATTAATATGCATTTTTTATCTTTTACTGATTCAATTATGTCTTTATCTTCTTGATCTAGCTCTCTTGAAGTATCTAACACCAATAATACTAAATCTGCTTCTTCAAGCTTCTCCTTAGATCTCTCTACACCGATTTTTTCAACAACATCTTCAGTTTCCCTTATTCCAGCTGTATCAATTACCTTAACAGGAATACCATCTAAATTAATATATTCCTCAATTACATCTCTAGTTGTACCAGCTATATCAGTTACTATAGCTCTCTTCTCTCTTAAAAGGGCATTTAATAATGATGATTTACCAACGTTAGGTTTACCTACTATAGCAAGGCTTAAACCTTCTCTTATAAGCTTTCCTTCATCAGCACCTCTTAGTAGTACATTCATTTCACCTATGCTCTTCTCTAAGCTTTCTGCTACTTTAATAGGTATACTTGGATCAACATCTTCATCATCTTCAGTAAAATCAACAGCAAATTCAACTAAAGCTAATATATTTAACATATATTCTCTTTGCTTATTAATTTGAGTTGATAGATGACCTGTACTTTGCATTAAAGCTGATTTCATTGCAAGATCTGTTTTAGCTTTTATAATATCCATAACAGCCTCAGCTTGAGATAAATCTATTCTACCATTTAAAAATGCTCTCTTTGTGAATTCTCCAGGTTCTGCTAATCTTGCTCCAGCCTTTATAACAGATTCTAATACCTTATTAGTTGAAACAACTCCTCCGTGACAGTTTATTTCTACTGTATCCTCAGCTGTAAAACTCTTAGGCCCCTTCATAAAGCTAATAATAACTTCATCAATTAATTCTTCATTATCTATATCATAAATGTGTCCATATTTCATAGTGTAAGATTTCATACTTTTAATATCTTGACCGCTATGAGCTTTAAAAATCTTTGAAACAATGTCTAAAGCTTTATCACCAGATACTCTTATTATTGCAATTCCGCCTTCACCTAATGCCGTTGCAATGGCACAAATTGTATCAAAATCCTTCATTTAATATCCTCCGCTTTATATAGTGACAAGTTAAAAATTAATAATGTCAAGTTATTGATAAAACTGCTCCGCAATTCCTAAAAATATATTTATTCTATAAAGTTAGCAAAATCTGACTTTAATCATTAAGTTGTCACTTGTCATTTCTTATAATTATTATACCCTAATTTCAATAATATTCATTTTACAAGACTATTTTATATAAGTCAAAACTTCTAACAGTTAATACTTAATAATTAAGAGCTAATAATTATTGGTAAAATTTCCGTGAAATAATAAAAAACTACATAGCAGTTTTTACTTTAACTTTTCACTGTTCACTTTTAACCATTAACTTAAAAAAAGTGTTGCAAAATATGATTTTGCAACACTTTTTTTCTATCTTTTAAGACTAACAACTATTCTTCTAAAAGGTTCTTCTCCCTCGCTATATGTGTTTATATCATTATAGCTTTGTAAGGCTGAGTGAATAATTCTTCTTTCATAAGGATTCATTGGTTCTAGCTTATAAGGTCTACCAGTCTTTTTAACTTTATATGCTGTTTTTTGTGCTACTCTTTTTAAAGTTTCTTCTCTTTTACTTCTATAATTTTCAGTATCAAGCACAACTTTCTTATAAGGAACATCGTGACTTTTATTCACTACTAGAGAAACTAGATATTGTAAAGAATCTAAAGTTTCTCCTCTATACCCTATTACTAATCCCATCTTAGATCCAGATAAATTAATGAAGATAGTATCTTTTTCTTCCTTAACTTCAATATCTGCTGAAACTCCCATGGAACTTAAAACATTTGTTAAGAAGTTTTTCCCTTCTAAGGCCGGATCTCTTTTAACTGTAACTCTAATTTTAGCAGGCTTAGTTCCTATTAAATTAAATAGTCCCTTGCTACCTTCTTCAAGTACCTCGAACTCAACCTTATCTTCTGTTAGATTTAATTCCTTTAAAGCATTTTTTAAAGCCTCATCAACAGTTTTACCTGTCATTTCTATAATTTTCATACCCTATTCACCCGCCTAATAAGATTAAACTATTTTTTCTTTTTCTTTGTTGTTATTGTAGTTTTATTTGGTTTTGATGCCAAAGCAGCTGCTTCTTTAGCTTTTTGCTTCTTCATAGCTGGTAAGTAATTTAAGAAATAAGTTTGAATTAATTGAATTACTCCACCTGCTATCCAATAGAAAACTAATATTGGTTGGAAGTTAATTGACATGAATCCCATCATACCAGACATCATTATGTTCATTGTGCTCATATTCATTCCGCCTTCTTCAGGAGATGGCATTGATTTACTTAAAAGTAAAGATGGAATATATGTGCTTAATGCTGCTAATATAGCTAATATTATACCAGTCATATTAAATCCACTTGGTGCGAATACGTTATTTATCCATAAGAAAGATAAATCTGCACCTGGTGTTGGTGTAATACTATAGAATACACGATATAAAGCAAATAATATTGGTAGTGGTAATAATGTTGGTAAACAACCACCAAACATACTTACATTATTTTCTTTCATTAATTTTGAAGTTTCTAATTGTAACTTTTGTGGATCATTTTTATACTTAGCTTGAAGCTTTTTCATTTCTGGTTGAATCTCTTGCATTCTTGCATTCGATTTTGTTGACTTAATATTTAACGGTAAAATTAATAATCTAATTATTACTGTAAAAATTAAAATTGCTAAAATATAAGAAAGACCTTCTCTTTCTGCTGGTACACCTAAACCTACTATAAATTGATGTAGTCCATTAAATAGTTTTACCATTGCGTTAACTATCGCATCCCACATTTTCTAATAACCTCCTCATTTAACTGGATCATATCCCCCATGTTTGTTAAAAGGATTACAACGTAAAATCCTCTTTATACTTAAATACACTCCCTTACCTACCCCGTACTTTTTTATAGCTTCCTCAGCATATTGTGAACAAGTCGGTACAAAAATACAACAAGCCGGCCTAGTTGGAGAATAATATTTTCTATATAAATAAATTAACTTTAAAATTAATTTTTTCATTTTAACGTAGTCCTGCCTTATTAAATAAGCTTATCATAGCATTTTCAACATCTTTATATTTTTTATCTTTAATAGATGTCCTAGCAACAAATACAAAATCAAACCCTTGTTTTAAATCATCACAATTTAATCTATAGCTTTCGTATATTAATCTTTTGCTTCTGCTTCTAACAACACTATTTCCAACTTTTTTACTAACAGAAATTCCTACCTTATTATATAAGGCTCCATCTTTAGACGAATTCTTTCTATTATTAAAAACATATAGAACTAGAAGATTGTTAGCGTAAGATTTACCTCTTCTGTAGACAAGTCTAAATTCTGCATTCTTTCTAATTTTATATATCATCGGTATAACAAAACTCCTTATTTTCCGCTATTTGCAGAAAAAAGGCCACTAAATGCGGCCCTTATGCTGTTAATTTTTTTCTTCCTTTTTGTCTTCTTCTCTTAAGAACTGTTCTACCAGAAGCAGTGCTCATTCTCTTTCTGAATCCATGTTCTTTTTTTCTTTGTCTCTTTTTTGGTTGGTAAGTCATGAACATTCAAATACACCCCCTTTGAGTGAAATTTTATATAGTAAAAACTTTTTACCACTTTTAAAATTTGAGATTTACTTAATATATTATATAGATTTACCTTTTTACTGTCAATATGAATTAAATTCTAATTAAAGAGTAAAAACTGTTAATAAAATTATTCACAGTTTATTTTTTGTGGATAACTTATTGATAATTTACATTTACATATGATATTATAGAATTAAGTGTGAATAAGTTTGTGAATAACACGACTTATCCACAGCTGTGGATTAATTTGTGTATAACTTGTTCATTTTTTCTGAATAATCGCACATTACGTATATATTATTATCATATTTATCCCATTTATTCATTGTTAATATTGTTTATATTTACATATAACATACTTGTGGATAATTTTTTTGTGTTATACTTATATACATAATTATCTACATGTTAATATTTTTTATCAAGTTATTAACATAATGACTTTAGTGTTAATAACTATGTTACTATATTGTTAATAACTTTTTTAAAATTTATTTTTGGAGGAAAGAAAATGGAGACTGAGTTAAAAGGATTATGGGAAAAAACCTTAAATATAATAAAAAGTGAAATGTCTGAGGTTAGCTTTAATACTTGGATAAAAAGTTGCGAGCCTATATCTATATCTTCAAACACTATAAAAATCAGTGTTCCTAATTCCTTCACTCAGGATATATTAGAGAAAAGATATAAAGATTTAGTTATAAATTCAATTGAAGCTGCTTGCTCAAAACTATATAAAATTGAATTTTTAATTGCTTCTGAACTTCAGGATGTAGAAGAAACTCCTGAAAAGAAAAAAGCTTCAAATAATAGAGACACTATGTCTGTTACAGTGAATGATGAAATGTCTAGTACTTTAAACCCAAAATATACTTTTGATTCTTTTGTCATTGGTAATAGTAATAGATTTGCTCATGCTGCATCATTAGCTGTTGCTGAATCTCCAGCTAAAGCATACAACCCTTTATTTATTTATGGAGGAGTTGGGCTTGGAAAAACTCACTTGATGCACGCAATAGGACACTATATACTTCAAAATAACTCAAATGCAAAAGTTGTTTACGTATCATCTGAAAAATTTACGAACGAACTTATCAATGCAATTAAAGATGATAAAAATGAGGAATTCAGAAACAAATATAGAAATGTAGATGTACTTTTAATAGATGATATTCAATTCATTGCAGGTAAAGAAAGAACTCAAGAGGAATTCTTCCATACATTTAACACATTGCATGAAGCAAATAAACAAATAATTCTATCATCTGATAGACCACCAAAAGAGATTCCTACATTAGAAGATAGATTAAGATCTAGATTCGAATGGGGGCTAATAGCAGATATCCAAGCGCCAGATTTTGAAACACGTATGGCTATCTTAAAGAAAAAAGCAGATGTAGAAAAATTAGATGTTCCTAATGAAGTAATGGTGTATATAGCTACTAAAATAAAATCTAATATTAGAGAATTAGAAGGAGCACTAATAAGAATAGTTGCTTACTCTTCATTAACTAATAGAGATATTACTGTAGATCTAGCAAGTGAAGCTTTAAAAGATATTATATCTAATAAGCAAAATAAGAATATAACAATCGACATAATACAAGATGTAGTTGCTGCTTATTTTAATCTTAGAGTAGAGGATTTAAAATCTCAAAGAAGAACTAGAAATGTTGCATACCCAAGACAAATTGCAATGTATTTAAGTAGAAAATTAACTGACATGTCTTTACCTAAAATAGGTGAAGAATTCGGAGGACGTGACCATACTACAGTTATTCATGCATATGAAAAAATCTCCGAAAGCTTGAATAATGATGAAAGCCTACAACACACTATAAATGATATAACAAAGAAGCTAACACAAAAATAATTAACAACTGTACATAACAACTAGTGAATAGGCTGTGGATAAAATCCCAATGCACTTTTGGATGTTAACAATGTGGATAACGTAGTAAAATAATTAATTACTTATCCACAGTATTTTTTTTCTTAAAATTATTGAAAAATGTAGGGTTGAGGTACTTATCCACATATCAACAGCCCCTACTACTATTATTATTATATAAATTTTATATTTATCTATATATTTATCTATAAATGCTTGTGAATAACTAAGGAGGTATATATATGAACATCATCTGTTCTAAACAAAAATTACAGGAAGGTATTTCTATAGTAACTAAAGCTATAACAGGTAAAACTACTATGCCTGTATTAGAAGGTATTTACATTGAAGCTACTAAAGCTGGTTTAACACTTATTGGATCTGATATGGATGTAAGTATAGAAACTAAAGTTGAAGCCGATGTATTACAAGAAGGAAAGATAGTAATAGATGCTAAGATTTTTTCTGAAATTATTAGAAAACTACCTAATTCAGATGTAAAAATTGAAGTAGTTGAAAATGATAGAATACAAATAGCATGTGAAAAGTCTTTATTTAATGTTGTATTTATGAATCAAGCTGATTATCCAGCATTACCAACAATAAACGAAGAGATAACAGTTGAAGTTCCTCAAAATATATTAAAAAATATGATAAAAGGAACATCATTTGCTATTGCTCAAGATGAAGCAAGACCAATATTACAAGGTATACTTTTCGAAGTTAAAGACAAACATCTTAATTTAGTTGCCTTAGATGGTTATAGATTAGCAGTAAGAACTGAGTTATTAGATATTGATGATAATATCGAAGTAGTTATTCCTGGTAAAACATTTAATGAAGTTGCTAAAATACTTGAAGATAATGAAGATATAGTACAAATAACATTTACTAATAATCATATATTATTTAATTTAAACAATACTAAGATAATTTCAAGATTATTAGATGGTAAATTTGTTAATTATGCATCTTTATTACCACCAGAATATAAATTACTTGTAAATATTAATAAACAAGAATTCCAAAATGGATTAGAAAGAGCATCTTTAATGGCTAAGGATGGAAATAGTAATTTAATAAAATTAGACATACAAGATGAAAGTGTTATTATCAGCTCTAATTCTCAATTGGGAAAAGTTAGGGAGGAAGTTGCAATAAATCTGCAAGGTGAAGGTATAGAAATTGCATTTAACTCAAGATATATTTTAGATGTATTAAAGAGTATGGAAGATGAAAATGTAATTTTAGAAATGTCATCTGCAGTTAGCCCATGTGTTATTAGAGGAAATGAAACTAATAATGCTAAATATTTAGTCTTACCAGTTAGACTAGTTAGATAGGAGGAACCTGTATAAAAAATGCATATTAATACAGGGAAATGGAAATGGTAGAAGTCAAAATTAGTACAGAATTTATAAAATTAGATTCATTCTTAAAATTTTGTGGAGCTGCATCACTAGGATCAGAAGCTAAAATGTATATTTTAGATGAAATGGTTTCTGTTAATGGAGAAGTATGTACACAAAGAGGAAAAAAATTATATGTAGGTGACGTAGTAGAGTTTAATGGAGAAGCCTATAAAGTGGTCTAATTATCAATAAATTCCTATTTTATCACTTTTATAGCTCTAATATGTTATAATTATGGGTGTTTAAAAATGTTTATAAAAAAATTACAAATGCTTAATTATAGAAATTATGAAGCTTTAAATATAGATTTAGGACCTAATGTCAATGTTTTTATGGGAGATAATGCCCAAGGGAAAACTAATATCCTTGAGGGTATTTATTATTGCGCCTTTGCAAAGTCTCATAGAACATCTAGAGATAAGGAATTAATCAATTGGAAGTCAGAAAACGCATTTTTAAGCGTAACTGTAGGAAAAGAGAGATTAGATAAGCGAATTGATATAAGCATCCTTAAAGACGGAAAAAAGGCTATAAGGATAAATAAGATCAAAATAAGCAAAATAGGAGAACTATTTGGAAGCTTTAATGTTGTTATGTTTTCACCAGAAGACTTAAAAATAATTAAAGATTCTCCTGGAGTTAGAAGAAAATTTATAGATATGGAGTTATGTCAGCTAGATTCTAAGTATTATTATAACCTAGTTCAATATAACAAAGTTCTTAATGAAAGAAACACTGTATTAAAAAATAGATCTATAAATAAAGATATTTTAGATATATATGATATGCAATTGGTTGAATTTGGATATAATATAGTTATACAAAGAATTAATTATATAAACAAATTGAACCAATATTCAAAACAGATACATAATGATATAACATCTGGGAAAGAAAATATAGAATTTAAGTATGTAAGTACTATTAGAAATTTAGAAGATATCAAAGAGAGTTTTTATTCTCAGCTTGAGAGAAATAGAAAAAAAGATATAGATAAAGGACTTACATCAGTTGGACCACATAGAGATGATTTTATGGTTTTCATAAATGATATTGATACTAAAAGCTATGGTTCACAAGGACAGCAAAGAACTGCTGTATTAACTATAAAATTTTCATCTTTAAAAATAATTAAAGAATTAACAGGTGAATATCCGGTTTTATTACTTGATGATGTACTATCTGAGCTAGATTTTAGTAGAAAGAGATATATATTAAGTACCATTGGGGAAATTCAAACCATAATTACTTGCACGGGGATAGAAGACTTGTATGAATACTTAGATGATAAATCTAAAGTTTTTAAAGTAAAGGATGGTGCAATCCTAAACTAGGAGGAGGAACTATTATGTTTTTACATTTAGGAGAAAACGTAGTTGTACCAATAAAAGATGTGATTGGTATTTTTGATATCGAGACATCTATGTATAGTTCAGATACAATATCTTTTTTAAGAATGGCTGAAGAAGATGGATTTGTTGAAAGAATCACGAAAGATGCACCAAAATCTTTTGTGATCGCAGAAGTTAATAAAATGAGTAAGGTGTATTTATCACCTATATCATCTTCTACTTTAACAAAGAGAACAAATATTGATTATAATACTTAGGTCCAATATTTAGCCTTCGCACGTAATAAAAAATAGTATTTTAGGAGGAGTTTATGTTGGAAGAAAATAAACAAAGTTATGATGAAAGTCAGATACAGGTCTTAGAAGGTTTAGAAGCTGTTAGAAAAAGACCTGGGATGTACATTGGAAGTACTAGTTCTAGAGGTCTTCATCACTTAGTATATGAAATAGTAGATAACAGTATTGATGAAGCCTTAGCAGGTTTTTGTAAGAACATAGAGGTAACTATAAACGAAGATAATTCAATAACTGTAGTAGATGACGGTAGAGGTATGCCAGTTGGAATACATCCAAAGATGGGTAAATCTACAGTAGAAGTTATAATGACAGTACTACATGCAGGTGGTAAATTTGGAGGTGGAGGATACAAGGTATCTGGTGGTCTTCACGGTGTTGGTGCTTCTGTAGTTAATGCTTTATCAGAGTATTGTGAGGTTACTGTTACTAGAGAAGGTAAGGTGTGGCAACAAAAATATTCTAGAGGAAATATTTTATGTGATTTAACGGAGATCGGTGAAGCGGATGAATCATTGCATGGAACAAAGGTTATTTTTAAACCAGATCGAGAAATCTTCGAAGAAACAGAATATGATTTTGATATATTAGCACATAGATTAAGAGAATTAGCATTTTTAAATAAAGGGATAGCTATAAGTTTAATAGATAAAAGAGAAAATGGGCAAGAGGAATTCTATCACTATGAAGGTGGTATTAAAGAATTTGTTTCTTACTTAAACAGAAATAAAGAAGTATTACATCCAGAACCTATTTATGTTGAAGGCGAAAAAGATGGTATTATTGCAGAAATTTCACTTCAATACAATGATGGATATAATGAAAACTTATATTCTTTTGCCAATAATATAGATACAATTGAAGGTGGAACTCACTTAGCAGGATTTAAGACAGCGTTAACTAGAGCTATAAATGATTATGCTAAGAAGTTTGGACATATAAAAGAAAATGATAAAAATCTTTCTGGAGATGATGCTAGAGAAGGTCTTACTGCAGTTGTTTCTGTAAAGATATCTGAACCACAATTTGAAGGGCAAACAAAAACTAAACTTGGAAATTCTGAAGTAAGAGGAATTGTTGATTCAATAGTTGGAGAGGGTGTAAGTACATTCTTAGAAGAAAATCCAGGAGTAGGTAAGATTATAATAGATAAAGCTTTAATGGCTGCAAGAGCAAGAGATGCAGCAAGAAAGGCTAGAGAGCTTACGAGAAAGTCAGTACTTGAAAGATCAACACTTCCTGGTAAACTTGCAGACTGTTCATCTAAGGATCCTGCAGAGTGTGAAATCTATATAGTCGAAGGGGATTCAGCGGGAGGATCTGCAAAACAAGGTAGAAACAGAAGATTCCAAGCGATATTACCTTTAAGAGGTAAAATACTAAACGTTGAAAAACAAAGATTAGATAGAATACTTAATGCTGATTCAATAAGATCTATGGTTACAGCATTTGGTGCAGGTATAGGGAAAGACTTTGATGAAGAAAAGTTAAGATATAATAGAATAATAATCATGACCGATGCCGATGTCGATGGTGCTCATATAAGAACGTTATTATTAACATTCTTCTTTAGATATATGAGACCATTAATAGATGGCGGGCATGTATATATAGCACAACCTCCACTTTATAAGGTTAGTAAGGGTAAAAAGGAATTTTACGCTTATTCAGACCAAGAGCTTGAAAGTATATTAGCTGATGTTGGTGGTAAAGATAACTCAACCAATATACAAAGATATAAAGGTCTTGGAGAAATGAATGCAAACCAATTATGGGAAACAACTATGGATCCAGAACACAGAATACTTTTAAAAGCTACTGTAGAAGATGCAATCGCAGCAGATGAGATATTTACAATCTTAATGGGTGATAAAGTTGAGCCAAGAAGAGAGTTTATACAAAAAAATGCTAAGAAAGTAAGCAATTTAGATGTTTAGTACTACATTTAGTACTATGATGAGGTGAGTACATGAACTTAAACGAGGGAAAATTTATACATGTAGATATAAATAAAGAAATGAAAAAGTGCTACATCGATTATGCTATGAGCGTAATCGTTGGTCGTGCACTTCCAGATGTAAGAGATGGTCTTAAGCCAGTTCATAGAAGAATCCTATATTCAATGCAAGAATTAGGATTAGAACCACAAAAGGGATACAGAAAATGTGCCAGAATTGTTGGTGAAGTTCTAGGAAAGTACCATCCACATGGAGATACATCAGTATACGATGCATTAGTAAGAATGGCTCAAGATTTCTCAATGAGATATATGCTAGTAGATGGACACGGTAACTTTGGTTCTGTAGATGGAGATAGTGCGGCGGCGATGAGATATACAGAAGCAAAGATGAATAAGATAGCAGTGGAAATGCTTAGAGATATAAATAAGAACACTGTAGATTTTATGCCAAACTTTGATGGTGAAGAACAAGAGCCAGTAGTATTACCTTCAAGATACCCAAACCTTTTAGTTAATGGGTCATCAGGTATAGCTGTTGGTATGGCAACTAACATTCCTCCTCATAACTTAGGAGAAATTATTGATGGAACTATAATGCTAATAGATAATCCAGAAACTACTGGATTAGAACTTATGACATGTATCAAAGGACCTGATTTCCCAACTGGTGGAATAATCATGGGTAAATCAGGAATAAGAGCCGCTTATGAAACAGGTAAAGGTAAGGTAATTGTAAGATCTAAAACTGATATTGAAGAAGAGAATGGAAGACATAGAATAATAGTTACAGAACTTCCATACCAAGTTAACAAAGCTAGATTAATAGAAAGTATTGCTGATTTAGTTAAAGATAAAAAGATTGTTGGAATATCTGACTTAAGAGATGAATCTGATAGAGAAGGTATGAGAATAGTTATAGAACTAAAGAAAGATGCAAATCCCAATGTAGTTCTAAACCTATTATTCAAGCATACTAAGATGCAAGATACTTTTGGAGTAATAATGTTAGCATTAGTTAATAATGAACCACAAGTATTAAACCTACATCAAATATTAAGTCATTATATAAACTTCCAAAAAGAAGTTGTAACAAGAAGAACTATATTTGAACTTAATAAAGCAGAAGCTAGAGCACATATCCTTGAAGGTTTAAGAATAGCATTAGATAACATTGACGAAGTTATAAGCATAATAAGAGGATCTAAAACTGGTGAAATAGCTAAGAATACTTTAATCGAAAGATTTGGATTATCAGAAAAGCAAGCTTTAGCAATCTTAGAAATGAGATTAAGAAGATTAACTGGCTTAGAAAGAGATAAAATCGAAGAAGAGTATGCTGAATTAATGGAGCTTATAGATTACTTAAATTCAATCCTTGCTAGTGAAGAAAAATTACTAAGCGTAATTAAAGATGAATTATTAGAAATCAAAGCTAGATATAGTGATGAAAGAAGAACTCAAATAGAAAAAGTAGTTAATGACATTGATATTGAGGACTTAATTCAAGAAGAAGAAACAGTTATTACTCTAACTCACACTGGATATATTAAGAGAATATCTGCTGATACTTATTCAGCTCAAAGAAGAGGGGGAAGAGGAATACAAGCAATGTCTACTAAAGAAGATGACTTTGTAGAACATGTACTTGTTACATCAACTCACTCAGATGTACTATTCTTTACTAATAGAGGTAGAGTATATAAGAAGAGAGCATATGAGATACCTGATGCAGGAAGAACTGCTAAGGGTACCAACATAATAAATCTTATACAAATTGAGCAAGATGAAAGAATCGAAACTGTATTAACTGTTAGAGATAATATAGTTGAAGGATATCTATTCATGGCTACTAAGAAAGGTCTTGTTAAGAAGACTCCATTATCTGAATTTAAGAATTTAAGAAAAAGTGGACTTATAGCTATTAACTTAAGAGAAGGTGATGAACTTCTTAAGGTTAAGGTAACAAGAGGAGATGCAGATATAATAATAGTTTCTCAAGATGGTAATGCAATTAAGTTTAATGAAACAGATGTAAGACCAATGGGAAGAACTGCATCAGGTGTTAAGTCTATGAACTTAAGAGATGAAGATGTGGCAGTTTGTATGGATATAGCTTCTGATGAAGAAGAATTATTAGTAATAAGTGAAAATGGATATGGTAAGAGAACTCCATTAACTGAGTATAAGAGACAAAATAGAGGTGGAGTTGGACTTATAACATATAAGATAAGCGAAAAGACTGGTAAAGTTATCGGAGCAACAGTATGTAAAGCAGAAGATGAATTAATGCTTATAAATACAAGTGGTGTTGCTATAAGAATTAATGTATCAGATATATCAGTAACAAGCAGAGCTACAATGGGAGTAAGATTAATGAGAACTGGTGATGAAGAGACAATAGTTGCTATTGCAAAAATCTCTAGCACTGGGGAAGAAGAAAAAGATGAACAACTTACAATAGATGCTATTGCTGGAAGTGAAGTTGCTGTAGAGGTAAAAGATAATAGTTTAGATAAATTATTAGAAGAAGCTGAAAAAGAAGAATAGATTATAAATAGAAGTGGAATCCTATGAAATACGGGATTCCATTTTTGTTTTTTAATAAGATAATCATATAAATACGTTGAAGTAATAAAGCAATAAAGGATCTCAATATTATATATATCTTAGGAGATACAGTGCATTTAGCAAGAAATTAGAATAATAAGGGTATACTAACTAATACTCTTATCCAGGTGTATCAATAATAGATATAGTTAGAAATATAAAGTAAAACTAAGTAATTTAAATATAATTTCATTAAATGAAGCTAAATAACTTAAATAAGTAATATATGAGATGGTAAGATAAATCTCGTCGCTGATGACGAACAAACAAAAACACAAAAACAAAGTGTTGACAGTTGTTCATATGGGTGATAAGATAAATGTCGTTGCTAACGAAATTGTGTGAAAAAAACTTTGAAAAAAGTTGTTGACATAAGGTTGAGTTAGTGATAAGATAAGGAAGTCGCTTGATGCGGCAAACAAATATGGTCTTTGAAAATTGAACAGAATATAGTTAAAATAAATCCAGCAATTCTTTTGAGAGTTTTTAAAATATTTAAAGACTCAAAGTAATTTGAGCAACAGATTAAACTTTTTATTGAGAGTTTGATCCTGGCTCAGGACGAACGCTGGCGGCATGCCTAACACATGCAAGTCGAGCGAGTTGATCTCTTCGGAGTGAAGCTAGCGGCGGACGGGTGA
>NZ_JACOOO010000002.1:0-10831 GCF_014287825.1 Clostridium hominis | reverse complement strand
GTATTTATATAAGTAGACGCAATAGTAAAATTAGTATTATTAATGATTTCTACTATTAACAAGTAGCCTATAGCAATTAAATAAGTTTTTTTAGAACAACATAAATAACTACCTATTTTTCTAAAATTACTTAATATACTATACTTTTCTTTACTTGAGCCATTTAGAATATTCAACTTATGACCTATAAATAGAGTTCCAATATAAGATACTAAAACTGTCCCTACTGGTATAGTCGCAACAAAAATATAAAAAGCCATTTTGGTTAATTCCTCGTTTAAAGGAAACATTACAGCTACAGAGTCAAAATCTTTAATTAAACTGTATCCAGTTAACGTAGACAAATAAACATCTATAAGTATCACTATAAAACATCCACCAATTGATGACCATAATATATCATCTAATATATTTCCTTTTTTGGATATAAAAAATCCACATATTAGCCCTAAAATAATACCTTGACTCATCCATATTGCCGATGGAACATCACCGATTGTTAATGCTACAATAAGTAATGATGTTATTGACGATAGTGCCGTATATTTAAATCCTATTCTCAAATATAAGATTGAAATAAAAATAGGTACTATCATATCTAAATATATCGAATACATAATTCCAGTAGAGATTGCTACTATACTAACTACAACAAAAAGAGCAGATAGCATAGCTGCTTCAGTTAGTTTTCTTGTTTTCAAATTATTCACCTTCATTTGTTTTTAAGTTATTACAATCCTAATTATAAAAACTATTATATTACAATTACTTGCTTAGTTCTATGAAGTTTTCTATATCTTCTTCTATTGTCTTTAAAGAGCTTCTCCAGAAGTCTTTATTATGAATGTCTATTCCCATAACTTTTGTTACATCTGCAATTTTATTTTTCCCTGTTATTGAAAGTAAATTCTCATATTCTTTAGGGAATGAATCACCCCTCTTGAGATATTCTGCATATAAACCTTTAGCAAATAATAACCCAAATGCATAAGGGAAATTGTAAAAATTACTATCAACATAATAATAGTGAGGCTTCCAAGTCCACATATATGGATGTAAATATTCAGGATCTAATCCCTCTCCATATGCTTCTTTTTGTGCTTTAATCATAAGATCCTTTATCTCATCTACTGAAAGCGCACTTTCTTTTCTCTTTTCAAAAAACCAACTTTCAAATAAAAATCTTGAATATATATCTACTATAACTTGTGTTGAATCACTTATCTCACTTTCTAATATTGATAAAGCTTCTTCTTTATCAGCTTCCTTTATAGCAGCTTTTTTAATAATAGTTTCACAGAATGTTGATGCTGTTTCTGCTATAGGCATAGGATAATCAGAATTTAAAGCACTTTCATTTTTTAGACACTCTCCATGGAATCCATGCCCTAATTCATGAGCCATAGTTACTACATCACTAAAAGTATTACCGTAGTTTAATAAAAATCTACTTTCCCCTATAAAGTGAAGATTTGAGCAAAATGCTCCTCCTACTTTACCTTCTCTAGGATATACATCTATCCAATTATTTTTTACTGCCTTCTTTGCAAAATCTGCTAGATTATTGCTAAATGTTCTAAAATTCTTTTCTACAAATTTAGCTCCTTCTTCATATGAAAATTCCATATCTTTATCTATAACTGGAGCATACATTTCATAAAAAGGTAATCCGTTCTTATATCCTAACATTTCAGCTTTTCTTCTTAAATATTTTCTAAAGGTCGGCATAGCTTCTTTCATAGCTGAAAGCATTGCATCTAATGACTCTTTATCCATTCTTGAATTTATAAGAGTTTGCTCTAGTGGTGACTCATAACCTCTAAGCTTGCATATAGTTAATACTTCCCCCTTTATTGAATTTAAAGCTGCGGCTACACCATCTTCAATCTTTTTATATGACTCTATTTCAGCTAAATAAGCCTTCTTTCTTACATCTTTATCTTTATCATAAGCCATATTCAAAACGACTGTAAGAGGTAATTCTTTAACTTCACCATCATCTTCAATAGTTACCTTATGATTTGAAATTAAGTTGTTTTTTAGCTTTAGCCATGCATTTGAGCCTGTATTTTGCATATTAGCTATTATATTTTCTTCTTTATCTGATAAAAGATATTTAGCTTTATCTACTATACTTGTTAATATAAATTTATGTTCTTTAAGTTTATCTGAAGATTCAATAATTCTATCTAAATTATCTAATGAACTTATCCATTTATTTAACTTTGTATCAGCTTCAACAATATTAGTTAATTTATCATCTAATATATCTGAGTATTTTAACGCAATAGTATTAGTCGTATCTGCACTAATAGTTAAATGAATAAATGCCCCTACCCTATTTACTAGATTTTCTATATCAGTGTAGTAGTCAATATACTCTTCTAACTTTTCTATTGAATTATCTTTACTTTCTGTTATTTTTTCAACCCATAAATTAAGATTACATATTAAACTATCAACCTTTTCTAAATCACTTTTGAATTCTTCAGAATCAAAGGATTTATATAATTCTTTTAAACTCCATTTTAATTCCACCTGTATTCTCCCCAATCTTTATAAATTTTATAAGTAATTTTTCCATTTTTTACTTATAAACTATTATACCATTTCACAAATAAAAATCTATATGAAAAAATAATTAAGATAATTTTAAAATAAAAAGAGGATGTCCAAAACATCCTCTCAAAATTATCTTTTTTTCTTTAATTGTAGCTTTTCAACCCATCCTTTTTTATAAATAAGTGATATATAACCAATTATTGACATAATCAAGGCTCCTAAACAATCTACAATCAAATCTTTCATAGTATCAATTAACGCAGCTCTTCCTACTAAATCTGCTCCACCTTCTAAAGCAAACTTTTGCATATTTAAACCTAAAAGACCATCAAATGCAAACTCATATATCTCCCAAAACACTCCTAGAGTTACTGCAAAGCAGAATGAAAATATAACTACAAATAGCGGACTTAAATTAATAGGAACAGTTTCTGATTTGTTTAATAATGCTACAAAAGAGAACCCTAAAGCTCCTAGCATAGCTCCACTAAATGTATGTAGTATAGTATCCCAATGTGGGACGTTGTAGTAAAAGCTTTTTACTTCTCCTAGATATATCGCACAATATAAAAATATTGTATAAAGAATTAACATATTTGAAGGTATTTCTATTTTAAATTTACGTTCAAATAATCCTGGTAAAAACATTGCAACTACACCTAAAATACACTGACATAAAATAAGTACATAGTCATTTTTTGTTCTTGCAAATGGATCACTTGGATTCATTACTGATGGAGCTACAATCATAGCCCATACTAAAAATACAATTGTTAGAATAAGCGAAATAAGTACGAAATATTTAAGTATCTTCTGATAGTTTATTTTTTTATCCTTCAACTTTTTTTCTTCCCCCTAATATTTGTTATGTGTAAATCACCTGATTCAATATCATATAACAATTTCAATAAAAAGTAAAACATATTTTTTAATTAAAAAACAAAAAATGACACATAAGATTATACTTACATGTCATTTTAAAATATATATTAATAATTCTCTATAAACACTTCAAAATATCCTTGTGGATGTAAGCATGCCGGACATGCTTTTGGAGCCTCATTTCCTTCATAAATATATCCGCAATTATTACACTTCCATAATACAGACTCTTCCTTCTTAAACACAGAATCGTTTTCTATATTTTCCAAAAGTTTTCTATATCTTTTTTCATGTCTAAATTCTACTTCTGAAATTCTTTCATAGGCAACAGCTATATCCAAAAATCCTTCTTCTCTTGCTATTCTAGCAAACTCAGGATAGTCAGCACTCCATTCCTCATGCTCTCCATTTGCAGCTGCTTTTAAATTTTTAGCAGTTTCACCATGTAAAGCAACAGGATAAGAAGCTGTTATCTCTATAGCTTCATCTGCAAACTCATCTTTTAAAAATTTATAAAATCTCTTTGCATGCTCCTTCTCTTGTTCTGCTGTCTCCATAAATATATTCGCTATTTGTACATAACCTTCTTTTTTAGCTACACTTGAATAATAAGTATATCTAGTTCTTGCTTGACACTCTCCTGCAAAAGATTTTAGTAAATTTTCTGCTGTTTTACTTCCTTTTAACATATTCAAAATCCCCTTCCCTTGTTATTCCATTTGTACAGTAATATTTTACCACAATAATAGCTGTTTGTGAATATTAACTATTAGCTATTTCCTTTCCTTTCACTTTTATCTAATTTTTTATTATATAAAAACATATAAAATGATGCACTAAATATTATAATATAACCTAAAACACTTAAGTAATCCGGTAGGGCTCCAAATATAATAAAACTAATAATGGCAGAGAAAATTATATTTGAATAATCAAATATTGATATCTCCTTTGAAGGTGCATATTTATATGCTAATGTTACTCCAAACTGTCCAATACTAGCAAAAACTCCAGCTAATATTAAATATATGAATTGGGTCATTGTCATAGACTTATAAACGACAATCATAAACGGAAATATTACAACAGTTGAAAATAACGAAAAGAAAAACACTACAGTATAATGTTTTTCTTTTCCACCTAAAACTCTTAGACAAGTGTATGCTGCTGCTGCACAAATAGCTCCCATTACCCCTAATAATGATGGAATTATATCTAAATTAAATGTAGGTTTTATTATAAATAATGCCCCTAGAAATGCAATAACAATTGCAATACTCTGTTTTATATTTATTCTCTCCTTTAAAAATAATGCTGAAAATATTATTACAAAAAACGGACTTAGCTTGTTTAACATATTAGCATCTGATAAAACTAATTTATCTATAGCATAAAAATTTAAAACAATACCTATAGTTCCAAAAATTGATCTTAATATTAATATCTTCTGACTTTCTTTCTTTCCAAAAAAACTCTCCTTATTTTTTATAATAAAGATAGCTGCAATTATACACGAAACAAGATTTCTAAAGAAAGTCTTTTGAAATGATGGTAAGTCTCCTGCTAGCTTTACAAATGCAGACATCATGGCAAATCCAAACGCAGATGCTATTATAAATATTATTCCTTTTGTCCTATTACTTAGTTCGTTCATTCTATTACTCCCTTGATATTTATTTTTCTACATTCTATAATAACTAAAACAAATAATAAATCAACTTTTATCTTAAATATATGAATAAATAAAAATAAAGTGGACTAACCACTTTATTTTTATTTATTAAATTTTAAAGTTCTCTTACATACTCTTCTGTTAATCTAAATGTAGTCCATTCATCCATAGGAATTGCACCTAAACCAGTATAGAATTTCTTTGAAGGCTCATTCCAGTTTAAACAAACCCATTCCATTCTCTTGCAACCCTCTTCTCTAGCTATTTTGCCTAATAGCTTAAATATCTCTTTTCCTAATCCCATGCCTCTATACTCTGATCTTATAAATACATCTTCTAAATAAAGGCCTGAAGTTCCTGTAAAAGTAGAAAAATTATAAAAATAAACTACATATCCCATTGGCTTTTCATCTTTCTCAACTATTAATACTTCTGCTCTTCTTTTCTCAAAAACGTATTTTTTTAGTGATTCCTCAGTAGCCTCTACTGCATGGGCTAATTTTTCATACTCAGCAATCTCTTTAATAAATCCCAAAATTAATGATAAATCATTTTCGTCCGTTTCTCTTAATGTAAAACCTTCAATATTTGTGTTATATCTTTTCATGTTATCCCCCTATAAGTTACATAAATATATTTAAATAATATCTAAATTCTAATTAAAATATCATTTATATCATTACTTACTTTTAATCTCTCACTATATACCCATTCTACATCAAACTCTAAAGAAAATATTTTTGAGAATGAATAATACATACTTATTTCTTGATAATATATCTCTAAAGCTTCTAAGTTTCCTTTATAGCATTCTGGTTTAAACAACTTTTTTTCTTTATTTACAAATAATTCATCAACATACTTTAAAAATGTCTCCATAAGACTTTCATTTTTTACATCAAAAGGAACTTTTAGCAAATTCCATTCTATCTCTTCTTTTAATTTATATCTTTTAATAGTTTCCAATACAATAAGATAATCACTTACATCCATTTTCCTATAATAATTCAGTTTTTCTTCCCTACTACTCCATAAAGCTAACTTTTCTTTTAATGGTAAATTTTTTATATTTAATATAGCTTCTGATGGACCTATAACAGCCTCTTCTATAATCTTATCTTTAGTCTCTATCTTTTCTTTTATAAAATCAGCAGTATCTCCTACTGAAGCTACATATCCAATATCGTAGATTCCTTTTCTACCTGCTCTTCCTGCTACCTGCTTCACCTCTTGAGATGTAAGTTCTCTTACTTCATCTCCATCAAACTTTCTAATAGACATAAATATTATTCTTCTTATTGGTAAGTTTACTCCCATTCCTATAGCATCTGTTGTAACAAGAACCTTTGTCTCTTTATTTATAAATTGATTATATTGCATTCTTCTAACTTCTGGTGGTAAATCCCCATATATTATACTAGCCTTAATTCCTAAGTTAGAATATTCTGATGCAATTTCTAATACTCTTTTCTTCGAAAAAACTACTATAGCATCTCCTTCTTGTGCATCTCTAATATTAAAGTTTTTATATTCTACCTCTAAAGGAATATTCCTTGTATATTCCTTTATCTCATATTCATCTTTGCAATCTTTTAATATTTTTTCTAATAATTCCTTAGTATTAAGAGCTCCACAAACATGAATTTCTTTACATTTAACTCCTAATAAAGCTCTTGTCCACGCTGCACCTCTTTGAGAATCACCTATCATCTGAATCTCATCTATAACTGCGATATCGTATTCCTCTCTTAAATTGAGTTTTTCAATTGTACAAGAAGTGTGCGTAGCTCCATCCTTAATTATTTCTTCTTCTCCCGTAGCTAAGTTACAAACTACACCTTCACTGTTAAGCTTTTCAAAGTTTTCTAAAGCTAGTATTCTTAACGGAGATAGATATACTCCCTTTCTTGCAGTTTTTAATCTCTCTATAGCATTAAAGGTTTTTCCTGTATTTGTATCACCTAAATGAACAAAAAATTTTCTCTCCATATTTCTAGCATTTATATATTCATTTTTAGGATTATCAGGAAAGTTCTTTTCAAATTCTTCTGCTATTATACTAGGAATATGATGTTTTGTTAGAACTGTAATAAATCCAGAATTTAATAATAACTTATAATTTCCTCTTACAACTTGATAATAATCAAAATCTGTTCCATTTTTTTTATTATATGCATTGAGTATTCTCTTCGCTGTCTCTTCAAGCAACTCTTCATATCTTTCTAAAACATCATTATATTCTTTAAACCCTTGGTTTTCCATTTCCAAAAGCAAATTTATCTTTTTTCTTATTGCTGCTTCATGTTCAAATAGAGCCCCTGCTTTAGAATGATTAACAATTTCTTCTATTTGAGCAATTTGACCTTTTATTTTTTTAAATTCTCTTTGTGCTGCATTTTTTTTCATACAATCCCTCCATAAGGATTTTATTTCCTACATCTATATTGTACAACAAATAAGGGCTGTTTCAAAACAACCCTTAAACTTTTAATTAAAATTTTACACTTGATACTTTTCGTACCATATCTAATTCTTTTTCTGATTCAACTTGAATTAATGATTCATTCCAATCTCTATCAAATTTTATCTTAAATACTTCAACATCAGCTTTATTATTAACTGGAGCCATTGTTACGTACTCAGTTTTATTAATTAGCTTTTGCTCTAAAATTTGATAATCAATTTTATTTCCATTATCATCTCTAAATGTCATTATCTTCTGTTCCAATATTATCACTCCTTCACTTATAATATTAGTATTGTTCAAAGAACATAAAAATTATAGCTATTAATTTTATTACAGTAAATTTTCTCAAATTTTTTAATATACTAGTATAAAATATTTATATTGAGGTTGAAATGAATAAAAGAATACTATCACTACTATTAACTTCTTTTCTTTCTTTATTTCTTATTAGCTGCACTATAACAAATACTTCTAATAGTAGCTCTGATAACAAAAATCAAAATTCTAACTATAGTAATTCCACTACTAATCCTTCTGAAAATAATACTTCTAATAATAGTAATTCTTCTAATAACACTCCCCCTCCAAAAGATCCAAATATAAATAACGAAAATCCAATAGAAACTATAAACTGTAGATTGTTTTTTTTCGACTCCGAAAAGCTAAATCTTTATTATGTAGATAAAGACCTGAAGGTTAAAGATAATGCTTTAGTTAGCGCATTAACAAAAGAACTACAAACAAATACCACTAGTGATACTTTTTTAAAACTAACTCCTAATGTTGGCATAAAATCAGCTACCTTAGATAAAGATAAAGGCATCTTAAAAGTTGTATTTAACAAATCATATGTGAATGAAATGATTTTAGGGACAGCTACAGAGAGTGGATTATTATCATCTTTGGTAAATACTTACGGCTATAATTATGGAGTAAACAAAGTATCTATCTATTTTGGAGATGAGCTTTATACATCTTTAAAAGGAGATCTCCCTGACGGTTACTTTAATACTAGCTTCTCAGATGCTACAGCCTATAATTCAGAAATATCCACTCCTTCTACCAATGTCGATAAAATTTGTAGACTATATTTTTATGATGGAGATAATGATTGTATCTATTATAGTGATACCACTCTTAACGTAACAGATAACGCACTAACTACAGCACTAACTAATGCATTAAAAACACCACCTTCATCTTCTTTTTCTTCTATCCCTAATACAGTTAATGTGATTTCTGCAGATTTAGATAGATCTAAAGACTTAATAACAGTAAATCTTTCAAAAAACTACTATGATATCTTAAGTAAAGTTGGTTCGGGGTCAGAAAGTTCTTTATTGCAAACTTTAGCTATGACTTATAGCTATAATTATAATATTGGCAAAGTTATAATTTTAATTGATGGTAAGGCTTATAGCGGAAGTCATATTCTTCTTACTGATGGAGAAACAGTTAATTTCGACCTATCCTCAGCTAAAAAATTAAATTAAAAATGTAAAAGGAGGCAAATCATTTTGCCTCCTTAATATATATTATTATGCAGTTACTTCATCAATTAAAGTATCATCGCTAGAATAATATTTCTCTTCATCAAATTCATTTTCACTTTTACTAACTATAAGTGTACATATGCAATCACCAAATACATTTATTGTAGTTCTACACATATCTAATATTCTATCTACTCCCATGATAAGTCCTATTCCTTCTACAGGTAATCCTACAGTTCTTAACACCATTGATAGCATAACTAACCCTACTCCTGGTACTGCAGCTGTTCCAATTGAAGCAAGTGTAGCCGTAACTATTACAACCATAATTTGCCCAATCCCCAATTCTATTGCATATATTTGAGCTATGAATACTGTAGCTGCTCCTTGCATTATAGCCGTTCCATCCATATTTATTGTCGCTCCTAAAGGTATTGTAAAGGATGATACTTTATTGCTAACACCTGAATCATCCATAGCCTTTTTGGTAATAGGTAATGCAGCCCCACTTGATGCAGTAGAAAAAGTTACAGCTGCTACTTTTGCAAATCTTTTAATAAATGGAGCAATACTTAGCCCTGTAAATCCTTTTAATAATCCTGAATATACTACCACAGCATGTACAGCTAAGGCTAATAATACAACTATCATATATTTTATTAAGGATCCGAAAGCTTCAAATCCTGTTGTTGCAAAAGTATTAGCTATTAATCCAAATACTCCTATTGGTGCAATTGCCATTACTATATTAACCATCTTTAAACAAACTTCATTTAAACTAAGCATAAAGTTTTTTACATGTTTAGCTTTTTCCCCTAATATGCTTATTGTTGCCCCAAATAAAATTGAAAAAGATATTATTTGAAGCATATCACCATCTACCATAGCTTTAACTGGATTTGTTGGAATTATACTTATAATTAAATCTGCTATACTTTGACTTTCTCCTATTGTAGGTTCTTGAATTACTAAACTTGACATATCCAATCCAACTCCTGGATTAATTATAAATCCAAGACCTATAGCTATAGATATAGCAACAGCTGTTGTAAACAAATAAAACACTATTGTTTTACCACCAATTCTACCTAAACTTTTTATATTTGCAAGTGATGCAACTCCACAAGTTATCGAAGCAAAAACCAATGGAACCACAAGCATCTTAATAGCACTAATAAATCCTGTACCTAAAACCTTTATAATACCGTTTAGAAACAGAGTATCTTTTATAAATCCTGCTGGCAATACTCTAATTATTAATCCTAAAAGTAATCCTAATCCCATCCCTATAAATATCTTTGTAGTTAATCCCATTTTACTTTTCATAAAATTCCCCCTTTTATCTTTACTTAATTCATATCTATATTTTACCACAAAAATGAATATTCTCAAAATCTTTATTCATTTTTCTAAAAATTTAAAAAATCAACATTTTTTATTCATATATTTCATTCCTTTAAATACGCATTATAAACACCTTCTAAAACTCTCCCCCCCATTTTTTATAATCGTCTCAATATTCCACTACTCTTTTTTGAATTTTATAATTTAAAAACTTTCATTTATATTTTTTCTTTAATCCTTCGCAATTCTCTGACTTAAATATCCATAAATATATATTTTTCGCTATTTATGTAAAGATAATTTATTTATATGCTATAATATTACATATAAATAAATTACTAAAGGAACTTTTTAATTATGAATATCTTTAAATCTTTTTTAGAATTTCTTCCCTATCCAGTTTGGATAGAA
>NZ_JACOOO010000008.1:0-146179 GCF_014287825.1 Clostridium hominis | reverse complement strand
TTATGAGAATTTATATAATATTAAACTTACTGATACATTAGGTAAAACAAATAAAGAAGTTTTTCCAAAAGAAGTCTCTTCTTTATATGACAATCAAATAAGAAAATGTATCTCTGAAAAGAAAACTTTAACCTTCAGCGGAAATGTAGGAAATACTTTTGTTGAATGTATAATGTTTCCTATATTAAATTTAAATAACGAAATATATTTAATAGCTGGAATTATATTACCTATAAATGATAAAGTAAAAAGACAAGTAGAATTAAAAAAACAAAAGGATATATTAAAAACTATAATCGACTCCTTACCAGAAGCTATATTCTATAAAGATAAAGATTGCAAGTTTATAGGATATAATAAAAACTTCAGTGACTTTTACGCCAATTTAGGAGTTTATGATTTAATAGGAAAATCTGATTTGGAAATTTACCCCAATAAAGAAACAGCCAAAAAGTTTATTGAACAAGATAAAGAGATAATAAGAACTAAAAAAGCAAAATCTGCTCAATACTCCATATCATATAAAGATGGTGATGTTAGATTTGAAGAAAATCTTAAGGTTCCTGTTATTAATGAAGACGGTGAAGTATGGGGGATTGTAGGACTATCTAGAGATATAACAGAAAGAAAAAAACTAGAAAATAAACTTAGATATCTAAGTTATACCGACTCTCTTACAGGTCTATATAACCGCTCTAGCTTCGACGAAAAATTAAATAAGTATAACCAAGAAAAATATCTCCCACTTGGAATAATCATGGGAGATGTTAACGGCTTAAAATTAGTTAATGACACCTTAGGTCACTTAGAAGGAGATAAACTTATCAAAAGCATCTCAAATGTATTAAGAGATGTATGTTCAAATAGGGGTTCAGTTTTCCGTTGGGGTGGAGATGAGTTTATGATTCTTCTACCAAACTGTAGTGAACAATTATGTGAAAACATAATGAAAGAAATTTTAGATAAATGTAAACATTACGATTATGAGTTTATTCAATTAAGTATAGCCTTAGGGGAATCGGTAAAAAACTCCACTTCCCAGAATATTTATGAATGTATAAAAGAAGTAGAGGAAAAGGTATATAGAAGAAAATTATTAGATAAAAAAAGTATACGAAGTTCTATTACTGACTCATTAATAAAAAGCCTTCAAGAAAAAAATACAGAAACTGAAGAACACACAGAGAGAGTAACTACCTATGCATATTCATTAGGGGTTAAACTTAACTTTAAAGCTTCAGAATTAGATGAGCTTTTTCTAGTTGCTAAGCTTCATGATATAGGAAAAATAGGTATAAATGAAGAAATTCTTTTAAAACCTGATAAATTAACAAATGATGAATTTATAATAATGAAGACTCATTCTGAAAAAGGGTATAGGATACTTCAAGCTATGGGAGAGCTAGAAAACGTCGCTAAATGTGTTTTATGTCACCACGAAAAATGGGATGGTACTGGTTATCCTCTATGTCTGAAAGAAGATGAAATACCTTTGATATCACGAATAATATCAATTGTAGATGCTTACGACGTAATGACTAGCAAACGTCCATACAAGAAGCCAATGACTAAAGAAAGCGCTATAGCTGAATTAATACGTTGTTCTGGTACTCAATTTGATCCTTTTTTAGTTAATATTTTTATAAATTCAGTTTTAAACAATAATTGATATGTCTATAATCTAAAGATAAGGAGATTTAATTATGAATAATATTTTAAATACTGAATTAGATAAGTTTAAAATACTATATCCTAATACTGAATTCTATTTTTTTGAAGAAATAGATTCAACAAATAACTTTTGCAAAACATTAGCTAAAGAAGATTTTTCTAATCCCACAGTGGTTTTAAGTGATACACAAAGCTGCGGAAGAGGAACCAAAGGTAGAAGTTGGACATCTCCTAAAGGTGCCGGATTGTGGTTTTCTATTTTATTAAAACCAAACTTTCCTCCTAAATTTTTAGGTTCTATTCCACTTTTAACAGCCACTGCTATTTATGAATCCTTATCGGAATTTGGTATTAAATCTAGTATTAAATGGCCTAATGATATTTTTATTAAAGATAAAAAAGTATGTGGAATTTTAACAGAAAGTAATTTATCAAACAATAAAATAGAATATCTTATTATAGGTATAGGTATTAATGTTAATCTCTCTTTGAATGACTTTGATCCAGAGCTTCAAGATAAAGCCACCTCTCTTAAAATTTCATATAATAAAGACTTTAATAGATTTGATATTTTAAATGTTATATTAAAAAATTTTAATAGCTTATACTATAAGCTCACAGATGATAAGATAAAGTGTATAATAGAAAATTATAAAGCTAACTCTTGTGTCCTTAACAAAAAAGTTAGCTTACATTATAATAATACATATGAAATTGTAACTCCTATCGATGTTATGAATGACGGAAGCCTATTAGTAAAAGATACTAATAATAAATCAAAACAGATTTACTCTGGTGAAGTTTCTCTTAGATTTTAAGAGAAACTTCTAAATCTTTTATATCTTTCTTCTAAAAGAATATCTACTGTTTTATTCTTTAATATTTCTAATTCCTTTATTATCTCTTCTTTTATATTTTGTGCTACACTTTCTAAATCATTATGTGCTCCACCTTTAGGCTCCTTAATAACTTTTTCAATTATATTTCTATCTAAAAGCTCATAAGATGTAATTCCCATAGTTTCAGCAACTTCCTTTGATTTTGTTGAATCCTTCAATAATATTGAAGCAAAACCTTCTGGAGACAAAATTGAATATACTGAATTTTCCAACATCCAAACTCTATCACCAACAGCTAATGCAAGTGCTCCACCACTCCCACCTTCTCCAATTATAATTGATATTATAGGAACTTTAATAGTAGAGATTTCCATCAGATTTCTTGCTATAGCTTCTCCTTGCCCTCTCTTCTCTGCCTCAACGCCACAATAAGCTCCTGCTGTATTTATAAAACAAATAATAGGTCTATTAAACTTTTCTGCTTGTTTCATAAATCTTAAAGCCTTTCTATAACCTTCGGGATGAGGAGACCCAAAATTTCTCTCTATATTTTCATTTAAATCTTTTCCTTTTTGCATTCCAATAACAGTAACTGGCTCATCTTCTAAAAAGGCTAGCCCTGCTACTATAGCCTTATCATCTTTGTATCCCCTATCTCCATGAAGCTCTATAAAATCTTCAAAAATCTTATCTATATATTGAAGTGTAGTAGGTCTTTGAATCATTCTTGCTATTTCAACTCTACTCCAAACTTTAACTTTTTTACTCATAACGACTCTCCTTATATCCATGAAGCTTTAAAAGTTTATATAAGGTTATTTTCATATCTTCTCTTTTAACAATTTTATCAACAAATCCATTTTCTAAAAGAAATTCTGCACTTTGAAAGTCATCAGGTAGCTTTTCTTTTATAGTTCCTTCGATTACTCTTCTACCAGCAAATCCAACTAATGCTTTTGGTTCTGCTAAAATAATATCGCCTAAGCTAGCAAAACTTGCTGTAACTCCGCCTGTTGTAGGATCTGTTAAAACAGTTATATATAAAAGCCCTTCATCATTATGCCTTGCAATTGCACTACTTACTTTAGCCATCTGCATAAGCGAGAAAATCCCCTCTTGCATTCTAGCTCCTCCTGAAGTAGTAAATATAATTATAGGTAACTTTTCTCTTGTAGCCTTTTCAATAGCTAATGTAATTTTCTCGCCTACAGCAATTCCCATGCTTCCCATAAGAAAATTCGAATCCATTACTGCAACTATACTTTTAATTCCATTTATTTTACACTTACCTGTAATTACTGCTTCAGTTAGTCCACTTTTCTCTCTATTACTCTTTAGCTTTTTATCGTATCCTTCAAAATCCATAGGATTTCTTGATGATATACCACTATTAAATTCCTCAAAAGATCCTTTATCACAAACTTGATCAACTCTCTCAAAAGCACCTAATCTAAAATATCCACCACAATGATTACAAATTTTATAATTTTCTTCTAAGACTTTTTTATATAATATCTTCCCACAACTATCACATTTAACCCATGTGCCATCTGGTACTACCGGTATATCTACCGCTTCTTCTTTAGTTAAATTTACTATTCCATACTGTCTTTTCTTAAAAATACCCATATTGATCACCATACTATAAATTATATTCAGTGCTTATAAATGAAGTATCAAAAATGCCTAATTTAAATTTCTTATTATTCAATATATCTATTTGAAAATCTATATTGCATTCAACACCTTCTATTACAAACTCATCTAAAGCTCTAATCATTTTATTTATAGCCTCTTCTCTATTATTTCCATGAACTATAACCTTAGCTATCATAGAATCATATACTGGTGGAATTGTATATCCTGGATATACTGCTGTATCTACTCTAATACCATTTCCCCCTGGCAAATTTAAAAATCCAATTTTTCCAGGAGAAGGAGCAAAGTTCTTACTAGGATTTTCTGCATTTATTCTACATTCTATAGAGTGTCCCTTAACATTTATATCTTCTTGAGTTATTGATAGTTCTCCACCATTAGCTATTCTCAATTGTTCTTTAACTATATCTACTGAAGTAACCATCTCTGTTACTGGATGCTCTACCTGTATTCTAGTATTCATTTCCATAAAATAAAAGTTCTTATGTTTATCTACTAAAAACTCAATTGTTCCAGCATTTGTATACCCTACTGCTTTGGCAGCATCTACAGCCGCTCTTCCCATCTTATCTCTTAATTCATCAGAAAGAATAGATGATGGTGCTTCTTCTAATAACTTTTGATTTCTTCTTTGAACTGAACAATCACGTTCACCTAAATGCACTACATTTCCAAAACTATCTGCAAGTATTTGAAATTCAATATGTCTAGGATTCTCTATAAATTTTTCCATATATACTGAATCATCACCAAAATTTACTTGAGCTTCTGATTTAGCAGTAAAAAAAGAATTTTCTAGTTCACTTTCTTCTTTAACTATTCTAATTCCCTTACCACCTCCGCCAGCTGAAGCTTTTATCATAACTGGATAACCAATTCTTTTAGCTTCTACTCTAGCTTCTTCAAAAGACTTAATTAACCCTTCGCTTCCTGGCACAATAGGTACTCCAGCTTTTTTCATCATTTCCCTAGCTTTTGATTTGTTACCCATAATATTTATTACATCACTGCTCGGTCCTATAAACTTAATATTACATTCTTCGCATATTGCAGCAAATTCTGCTTTCTCGGACAAAAAACCAAATCCTGGATGAATTGCATTGCACTTAGTTATTACTGCAGCACTTATTATATTGCTTTCATTTAAGTAGGAGTCTTTTGATTTAGGAGTACCAACACAAATAGACTCATCAGCTAACTGAGTATGCATAGCTTCCTTATCTGCTTCAGAATATATAGCAACAGTCTTTATACCCATTTCCTTACAAGCTCTTATTACTCTTACAGCAATTTCACCTCTATTAGCTATTAATACCTTTCTTATCATAAAACACCTCTTCATCTTAGCCAATCATAAATGTTAATTCAGCTTCACAAGCCTTTTTACCATCTACATATGCTATTCCTTTACCAATGCCTGCTACCCCTCTTATTTTAGTTAATTCAACTTCTAAAGTTAAGGTATCCCCTGGCACAACTTTCTTTCTAAATTTAGCATTATTTATTCCACCAAAATAAGCTATTTTCCCTTTAAACTCTTCTCTTGTTAAAAGAGCAACTGCACCAGCTTGAGCTAAGGCTTCAACTATTAATACTCCAGGCATAACTGGCTCTACTGGAAAATGACCTTGAAAGAAATATTCATTCATAGTAACATTTTTTGTTGCAACTATTTTATTTCCCTCTAAGCTTTCAACCTTATCTATTAAAAGAAAAGGATATCTATGTGGAATTATCTCCATAATCTCTTTTATATCCATATATAATCTCCTTAGACTATTTAATTTTAAATATAGTCATACCAAACTCTACTATATCTTCATCTTTTCTTAATATTTCAATTATCTCACCATCAAAATCTGAAGTTATTTCATTCATGATTTTCATAGCTTCTACTATACAAAGTACATCTCCTTTTTTTACCTTAGTTCCAACTTCTACATAAGGTTTCCCCCCTGGTATTGAAGATGAATAAAATGTACCTACTAAAGGTGATTTAACTTCTTTTAAATCTATATCTACAGAATTATTAATTTTATCTTCTACTCCTACTTCCTTTAATTCTCTTTTTGTAGTAGTTTTAAAATCAATTTCATCTTGTTTACTTTCTTCCCTTCTGCTTATTTCCTTTACTTTTGATTCATCATTTTTACTTAGTTTCAGCTTAAAACCATCATTCTCAAGTTCAAAAACTCTTATACTAGATGAATCAATTTCATTTATTAACTCTTTTATCTTGTTATAATCTAGCACTATAAATTCTCCCTCCATTTTTTAAATATAAGGGTTCCATTATGCCCTCCAAATCCTAAAGAATTTGACATTGCATAATCATATTCTTTATTTATTCCATGATTAACAACTAAGTTTAAATCACATTCTTCATCTTGATTTACATAATTTATAGTTGGTGGAATAAATCCATCTTCTAGTGATTTAATTGATATAATAGCCTCTATCGCCCCTGCAGCACCTAAAAGATGCCCCGTCATAGACTTCGTAGAACTTACATATATATTCTTATAATCTTCTCCTGTAGCCTTTTTTACTGCTAAAGTTTCTACCTTATCATTAATCTCTGTAGATGTTCCATGAGCATTTATATACCCTATACTATTTGACGATATATTTGCATCCTTCATTGCTTGAATCATAGCTCTCGCAGCTCCATCTCCATCACTACTTGGAGAAGTAATATGGTATGCATCACAGGTAGTACCATATCCCACTATTTCAGCATATATTTTTGCTCCTCTTTTTAAAGCACTATCTAAATCTTCTAAAATTAATGAGCCAGCACCTTCACCCATTACAAATCCATTTCTATCTTTATCGAAAGGTATAGATGCTCTACATTTATCCTCACTTCTACTTAAAGCAGTAAGTGATTGGAATCCCGCAATTCCAAAAGGTGTAATTGAAGCTTCAGATCCTCCAGCTATAATTACATCTAAATACCCATCTTTAATACTTCTATATGCTTCTCCTATGGCATGAGTAGATGTCGCACAAGCAGAATTTAAGCTTAAACAACTACCTAAAATTCCATGTTCTATAGCTATTGTTCCTGCTGCAATATTTGCAATTCCCATTGGTATAGTAAGTGGTGATACTCTGTTAGGTCCTCTATCTTTTAATGTATTAATTTGATTTTCTATAGTACCTATTCCACCTATACCACTTCCAAATATAACTCCAATTCTCTCTTTATCAATATTATCTAAATCAAGCTTACTATCTTTTACAGCTTCATTAGATGCTATAACTGCAAATTGAGTGTATTTATCCATTCTCTTTGCTTCTTTTTTCCCTATATAATCTTCTACATTAAAGTTTTTAACTTCAGCAGCTAATTTAACTTTGAAATCTATTGTATCAAAAATAGTAATTTGATCTATACCATTTTTATTTTTTTTAATATTATTCCAAAATTCATTTGCTGAATTTCCTATTGGAGTTATTGCTCCTATTCCTGTAACTACTACTCTTCTTTTCATAAGAAACTCCCTTCTAGTTCATCACCATTCCACCATCAACACTAATTACTTGCCCAGTAATATAGTCAGACAGCTCAGAAGCTAAAAACAATACTAGGTTTGCTACTTCTTTTGGCTCTCCTATCTTTTTCATAGGAATACTTTGAATTATATTTTCCTTAATTTTTTCTGGCAAATCTTTTGTCATATCTGTATTTATATATCCTGGTGCAACTACATTTACATTTACATTTCTTGTCGCTAGTTCCCTTGCAATTGATTTAGAAAATCCTATTACACCAGCCTTTGATGCAGCATAATTACATTGTCCTGCATTTCCTGATAAACCAACTACTGAAGATATATTTATTATCTTTCCGTATCTTTGTTTCATCATAATTCCAGAAGCAGCTTTGGTAGTATTAAACACTCCCTTTAAATTTACATCTATTACTGAATCAAAATCATTTTCTTTCATTCTAAGAATTAACCCATCCTTAGTTATCCCAGCATTATTAACTAAAATATCTATGCTCCCAAGGCTCATCTTTGATTCTTTAATAAATTCATCAACTTCTTCTCCATTGCTTACATCACATTTTTTTGTAAATACATCTACACCTAATTCTTTTAATTCATTAACTAAACTATTTAACTCTTCATTTTCTTTTCTATAATTTATAGCTATATTAGCTCCATTTTTAGCTAAAGTTATAGCTATTTCTCTTCCAATTCCTCTTGTAGCTCCAGTAATAACTGCATTTTTATTTTTAAGCATTTAAACTACCTACTTCCTCTAAAGTTTTATTTAAAGATTTAATATCCTCAACATTAAATATATTCACTTTAATTTTATTACTTCTGCTTATTTCTTTAATAAAACTACTTAATGTTCTTCCTGGCCCAATCTCTATAAATGTATCAATACCCATACTAAGCATTTTTTCTACTGTTTCTCTCCATCTAACTGAAGATTTGACTTGCTTTATAAGAATATCTTTTATATCCTCTTCCTTTTGTATTACATCTGCAGTTACATTGCTTATAACAGGTATCTTCATTGAATTAAACCTTATATTTTCAAACTCTTCTTTCAATTTAACTGATGCTGGTTCTAATAATTCAGTATGGAATGGACCAGATACTTTAAGACTTATAGCTCTCTTTGCTCCATATTCTAGGCAAAGGTTAGATGCAAAATTTACAGCCCCTACTTCTCCACCAATTACAATCTGATTGCATGTATTATAATTAGCTATTTGAACTATACCTTTATCCTTAGACTTTTCTAAAGCTTCTTCTATTTTTTCTATAGATAATCCCATAATAGCAGTCATAGCACCAACACCTAAAGGTACGGCTTCCTGCATATACTTCCCTCTTTTTTTAACTAATTCTACAGCCTCTTTAAAAGATAAAGCTTTGGCTGCAACAAGCGCTGAGTATTCACCAAGACTTAATCCAGCAACTACTTCTCCTTCAATCCCATTACTTTTTAACACCTCTAACGCAGCAATAGATGTAGTCAGTATCGCCGGCTGAGTATTCTCTGTTATGTTCAATTCTTCAACTTCTCCATTAAAAGTTAAGTTTTTTAAATCAAACTTTAATATTTCATTAGCATTATCAAAAATATTTTTTGCTTCATGGAAATTTTCATATAATTCTTTTCCCATTCCTACATATTGAGCACCTTGCCCTGAAAATACAAATGCTATCCTCATATGTCCTCCTAATTTTATAAGGACTTTCTAAGTTCCTCATACTCATCAAATATCTCTTCAATTATTTCTTTAACATTTTGTTTTCTAGTAACCATTCCACTTATTTGACCAGCCATTAATGAACTATTATCTACATCTCCATCTTTTACAGCTCTTCTGAGTGCTCCTCTTCCTAACTCTTCTAACTTCTCTGCAGATACATTACTAGATTCTAATTTCAAAAACTCTCTTGCTAATTTATTTTTTATTACTTGAACTGGATGCCCTGTAATTCTTCCAGTAACTACAGTATCTATATCTTTAGCTTTAATAACAGCATTCTTATAATTTTCATGAATTGTACACTCATCTGAAACTAAAAATCTAGTTCCCATTTGAATACCTCTTGCTCCTAGTGCAAAAGCTGCTGCTATTCCTCTTCCATCACATATTCCTCCCGCTGCTATTACAGGAATATCTACTGCATCAACTACTTGTGGCACTAATACCATAGTTGTTAATTTCCCAACATGCCCTCCAGATTCACATCCTTCTGCTATAACAGCATCCGCCCCAGCTCTCTCCATTCTTTTAGCTAACGCAACTGATGGAACTACAGGAATAACCTTAATCCCAGCTTCTTTCCACATAGTCATATACTTTCCTGGATTCCCTGCTCCAGTTGTTATAACCTTAACACCTTCTTCAACAGCAACCCTAGCTAACTCTTCTGCATTATCTGAAAGTAGCATTATGTTTAAACCAAAAGGTCTATCTGTTAACGCTTTTGTTTTTCTTATCTCTTCTCTTATATAATCTACAGGAGCTGTTGCCCCTGCAATTATACCTAACCCTCCAGCATTTGAAACTGCTGAAGCCAAAGAACTATCTGAAACCCAAGCCATCCCACCTTGGAAGATCGGATATTTTATATCTAACATTTTACAGATATCATTTTTCATAAAATATACTCCAATCTATTATTTTGTTACAGATTCCACAAATTTAACTGCATCTCCTACAGTCTTTATCTTCTCAACGTCTTCTACTTTCACATTAAATTCATCTTCTAATTCCATAATAACTTGGAATAAATCTAATGAGTCTGCATTTAAGTCCTCTATAAAGCTTGTTTCTAAAGTTATGTTTTCCTCTTCTATCCCTAATTGATCTGCTACTATTCCTCTAATTTTTTCAAATATCATAATAAATTCCTCCAAATTCAAATTACTTTTTTATTTTTAAATTTCAATTAATGTTCCTGCCCAGGTTAATCCTCCACCAAAAGCAGCTAAAATTACTTTATCACCTTTTTTTATAAGTTCCCGTTTTATCATTTCATCTAGTGCTATTGGTATACTTGCTGAAGAAGTATTTCCGTATCTCTCTAGGTTTATATAAAACCTATCACTAGTTATTCCTAATCTCCTTGAAGCCTCATCAATAATTCTTGAGTTCGCTTGATGTGGTATTATATATTTTATATTATCTATCTTTTCTCCTGATTTTTCTAAAAGATTATTTACTATGGTTGGTATTACTGATACAGCAAATTTAAATACCTCTCTACCTTCCATTTCTATATATCTTTTTTCATCATCACTTTCTTTTACAAACGGATTATTTAAAGAAAGATTTGTACTAGTTAGGGCTTTAACACCTTTAGCTCCATCTGATCCAAAGAAAGTGCTAATAATTCCATAGTCATCGCTACTTTCTAAAACCGCAGCACCTGCTCCATCTCCAAATAAAACACAAGTATTTCTATCTTTCCAATCTACAATTCTTGATAAAACCTCTGCTCCGATAACTAAGGCTCTAAATTTTTCATTAGTTTTAAGTAAACTATTAGCTATTATAAGCCCATATACAAAACCTGAGCATGCTGCTGATATATCAAAAGCTGTTGCATTTATACACCCTAGTCTTTCTTGAACACTACAAGCTGTAGACGGCATTATTCTATCTGGTGAAGTAGTGGCTACTATAATTAAGTCAATATCTTCTGTAGTATATCCGCTATTTTTCAATGCCTCTTCACTAGCCTTAACTGCAAGGTCTACTGTAGATTCCCCGTCTGATATTCTTCTTTCTTTAATACCAGTTCTTTTTGCTATCCACTCATCAGAAGTATCAACTAAGGATGATATATATTCATTACTAACTACATTACTTGGGCAATAGTGCCCTATACCGACTATCTTAACTCCTTTCATATCAGTCCTCTTCTCTCATTTTATTTAATTCGATATCAAATATTTTGAATATCAAATTATTTGTATGATAATACTTTTTTCAAATATTGTCAACATTAATATTTTTTTTAAATATCTTGTTTTTTTTGAATTATACTACTATAATGTCATTATTGCTTTGATTATCAAACTATTTTATTTAAAGGAGTTTATTATGAAAATTAAACCGTTAATAATTGGAGATTTAATAACAAAATTACCTATAATACAAGGAGGTATGGGAGTGGGTGTATCATTATCTAACTTAGCTGGTAATGTTGCAAAACATGGTGCTATAGGTGTAATATCTGCTGCTCATGCTGGTTATATGGAAGAGGATTTCGAAAAGAATACTACCGAGGCAAATATAAGAGGTTTAAAGAAACATATACAAAAAGCTAAAGAAATTTCATCTAATGGAATTATTGGCGTGAACATAATGGTTGCAACAAATTATTATAAAGAACATGTTAAAGCAGCTATAGAAGGTGGTGCAGATTTAATCATATCTGGCGCTGGTTTACCATTAAAACTACCAGAATTTATAGGTGAAAACTTAATCAAAATAGCACCTATAGTTTCGTCAGCTAAAGCTACTAATGTTATATTAAAGTATTGGTATAAACATTATAATAAAACTGCTGATGCTATAATAGTCGAAGGTCCACTAGCTGGTGGACATTTAGGCTTTAAAAAAGATAAATTAGAACATGAAATAGAAAATTTTGACCAAAATATCAAAGAAGTTATTCAAGAGGTATCTAACTTCGAAAAAATATTTAACAAAAAAATTCCTGTTATAGTTGCCGGTGGTGTTTTTGATTCTGATGATTTAAAAAAATACTTATCTTTAGGTGCTAGCGGGGCTCAAGTAGCTACACGTTTCGTTGCTACTCATGAGTGTGATGCTCATATCAACTTTAAAAATGCATACATAAATAGTAATAAAAATGATATTGAATTAGTAAAAAGTCCTGTTGGTATGCCTGGTAGAGCTTTAAAAAATAAACTTACTGAAACTTTAAAAGTAGAAAATGTACCAGTAAGAAAATGTTACAATTGTTTAATTCCTTGTACCCCTGCTACTACCCCTTATTGTATCTCAGAAGCATTAATTGCAGCCGTAAAAGGTGATATAGATAATGGATTAGTATTTTGTGGTTCAAATGCACATAGAATTAACTCAATCACTTCAGTAAGCAATGTATTATCAGATCTAACTAAGGATATTGAAATATCTTAATACTTAAGCTAATTACATCATTCCTATTAAAATTAATTATTTATTAACTTTTTATTCAGTATAAGAAATTGTCCCAAAAACATTTTTATACTATAATATATCTAATTAAAGATTTTAGGAGTGATTATATGAAATTTTTAGAAGGTACTTATGGAGTAGATTTACTCTCATTATTCCTTATTTTAATATCTTGTATTTTTAATATATGGGATATTACTAGAGTTTTTTCTATTATATTATTAGTATTTGCTTTTTATAGAGCTTTTTCAAAAAAAATATATAAAAGAAGAGAAGAATACAATATATTCTACACTTACACAAATAAGTTATTATCAAAGTTTGGAAAATCTATCCCTTATAATTTACCTGTTTATAACTTAAGCAATCTTTCTAAAGTATTTAAAAACTTTAATTATTGGGTAAACGAAAAGAAAAATTATAAGATTACAAAATGTCCAAACTGTAAGCAAAAACTAAGATTACCAAGAGGAAAAGGAAATATCGTAGTTACTTGTAAAAAATGTTCAACAAAATTTGATTTTAGAACATAAAAAAATGCTATTGCATATAATAATTGCAATAGCGTTTTTTATATTATATTAAAATTTTAATTTTAAATTAATTTATGTACTCTTTATAAGTTTTTCTAAGACATCTAATCCTTCAAAATTATGTCCTATTCCTTCAATTTATATACTTTTTCTAAATTTTATCACTTATACTATATAACGTTTATACTTTCTTGTCATTAGGATAATAATTTCTGTAAGCCACTGTCGAATCTATTTTTTCTTTACTATTTAACCCATCCTTATTTTTACTTTCTATTTTGTGATCTCTTTTTTTCATTTTTACTACTCCTCTTATAATTTAATTCTTATTAAAAATTTTATACTTTTTATATTTATAATATGTCACTTTATTACTAATACTATTAATAATATAATTTTAGTTTTTTAATAAATATATAAGGAGATATTAAAATGAAAAAGTTAACTTTTATACTTTTAGTTTTTCTACAACTTAATTTAATAAGCAACATAATATACAGTATGTCATTGTTTGGTTCCTATGACTTTAAGTCCTATGATTACAAAGAACCAACCTATAAAATAATGTTACCTAAATGGTGGGGTAATTAAAATAAAGGCTTAAGAAGATATATTTATTCTTTTTAAGCCTTATAATTTATTATATAAACTACCCTTTAACACCTTTAGCAATTAAATTTATTAGAATAACTATTGTATTTTTTGAACTAATCATATCTTTACTTTGTTTTAACAGCTGAGCCAATTTTGGGTTTATTCTTGATAAGTTTTTAATATCCTCATTGGTAATATTCATTTCTCCCGCAATACTATTAACTCCAACAATATCACTGTGAATAGCTACTGCTTCAAAATCTAATCCATTAAACCCACCTAGCTTTAATATTTTTAGAAGTTTCCTTCCAACTTCTCTATTCCATCTAGTTTTTTTCTCTAAGCGTCCTAATATATTTCTTTCATTCTTTAATATATCTGGCTCACTTATTCCCCATATTCCTCTATCTGAATCTATAACTGATACTATTCCACCATATTTTAATACCCTATAAATTTCCTTACTTGCAGCTATAGGATCTTCTAGATGCTGAAATACAAATCTACTTACAACAAAATCATATTTTTCTTCTTGAAGAGTGTTATTATATACAGATTCTTCTTTGAACTTAACCCTACCTTCATACTTACTTAAATTATCTTTAGCAAAATTCATTAAATCAGCATCTGGCTCTAATAAAGTCACTTTGCAATTTGGCAAATTCTCTAGTAAATGCTCTGAAAAAAAACCAGGTCCGGCTCCTAAGTCTAATATATTCATACCATCATTTAAACCTAACCACTTCAAAGTTCTAAACTCTTTTTCCCACCCTAAACTTACTTGTCTTTGTAGTCTATTTATTTCTTGATTAAGACCTATCAAATTATAAAAATTACTATAATTCACATTTAACTCCCTTGATATTGCTTATAAATATTTTATGTTTATTCACTGCTAATTGTTCATATATAGTAAAAAAGACTAATTGAAAAATTTTTTTCAATTAGTCTTTAGTATGTATATTTTAGAATAATGATAATTGGTTAGTTTCTGACATTCCCTCTAAACATCCATGATTACCTAATGTCTCAATAACAGTTTTAGAAACCTTCGTTCTAAGTCTTAAATCCTCTTTAGAAATGAATTCACCATTAACTCTCGCCTCAGCTATAGCTTTAGCAGCATTAACTCCAACCCCTTGAAGTGAACTCAATGGAGGTCTTAAAGCATTATCAATAATTAAAAATTTCGTTGCATCAGATTTGTACAAGTCAACTTTTAGCATATTAAATCCTCTCTTATACATTTCAAAAGATAATTCAAGCACTGTAATTAATCCTTTATCTTTTACAGTTGCATTATTTCCAAGGGAATATAACTCTTGTAACTTAGCATGTATAGCCCCTTCACCTTTACATATTAAATCAGCATCAAAGTCATCTGCACCTCTTACAGTAAAATATGTTGCATAATAAGCAAGCGGATAATAAACTTTAAAATAAGCAACTCTAACAGCCATCATTACATACGCAACGGCATGACCTTTCGGGAACATGTATTTAATTCTCTTACAACTTTCTATATACCAATCCTCAACATTATTTTCTTTCATGGTCTTCTCAAAATCTTCAGTAAGCCCTTTACCTTTTCTTACACTTTCCATTATTGTAAAAGCAGTTTTAGGTTCTACACCTTTATACATAAGATAGACCATAATATCATCTCTTGTTGCTATACAATCTCTAAGTGTTGTATAACCTTCTTTGATAAAATACTGAGCATTATTAAGCCAAACGTCAGTCCCATGCGAAAGTCCTGATATTCTTACTAAGTCCGAAAAAGTTTGTGGTTGAGTGTCTACAAGCATTTGTCTTACGAACTTAGTACCAAACTCAGGCAACCCATACGAACCAACTTCGCATCCTAATTCTTCTTTAGTAACTCCTAAAGCATCTGGTGATGTAAATAACGATAGTACTTTTTTATCATTCAACGGTATAGTCTTAGGATCTACTCCAGTAATATCTTGAAGCATTCTAAGCACCGTCGGATCGTCGTGCCCAAGTATATCTAACTTAAGTAATCTACCTGATATTGAGTGATAATCAAAGTGTGTTGTTGTAACATCTGAAGTTGAATCATCTGCTGGTCTTTGTATTGGTGTAAAATTATATACTTCAGTATAATTAGGTACAACCATAATCCCCCCGGGATGTTGGCCTGTAGTTCTTTTAATTCCAGTACATCCGATTGTCAACCTCTCTATTTCTGCTTGAGATACCTGAATACCTTTTTGATCTAAGTATTTCTTAACAAATCCATAAGCAGTTTTCTCTGCTACTGTACCTATTGTACCTGCCTTAAATACATACCCTTTTCCAAATAATACTTCTGTATATTTATGTATATCACCTTGGTTATCTCCAGAAAAGTTTAAATCTATATCTGGTTCCTTATCACCTTCAAAACCAAGGAAGGTTTCGAAAGGAATATCATGACCATCTTTAATATATGGAACTCCACAATCAGGGCAATCTTTATCATCTAAGTCAGCCCCTGAACTTACTGATCCATCCAAAAAGAAATGTGACTTTTTGCATTTCGGACATACATAGTGTGGTGGTAACCCATTAACTTCTGTTATATCTGACATAGTAGCAACAAATGAAGACCCAACTGATCCTCTTGAACCAACTAAATAACCATCAGAATATGATTTCGCTACTAACTTTTGTGCTATAAGATAAAGCACAGCATATCCATTATTAATAATGGAATTTAATTCTTTGTCCAATCTTTTTTGAACAACTTCTGGTAAATTCTCTCCATAAATTGAGTGTACTTTGTTCATAGTCATATTTCTAATATCATCATCAGCACCTTCAATTTTAGGTGGATAGGTTTCATCCGGTATAGGTTTTACAACGTCTATAGAATCTGCTATTGCTTGTGGATTTTTAATTACTACCTCTTTTGCAATTTCACTACCTAAATATGAAAATTCCTTTAACATCTCTTCAGTAGTTTTAAAATATAACGGTGGCTGACTATCTGCATCACCAAAACCTTGCCCTGCCATTATTATACGTCTAAAAGCTTCATCATAAGGTTCTAAGAAATGAACATCTCCAGTGGCCACTGTCGGTTTATTTATTTCCTTTGCCAGGTTATAAATCTTCCTATTAATTTCCCTAAGCTCATTTTCATCCTTAACATTTCCTTTTTCTATAAGGTATGCATTATTTTCTATAGGTTGAATCTCCACATAGTCATAAAAACTCATTATCTCTTTAATTTCTTCATCACTTTGTCCACCAATTACAGACCTATAGATTTGTCCTGCCTCACAAGCTCCTCCAATTATCAAACCATCTCTCATTTCCATAAGCTTTGACTTTTTAGTTCTCGGTCTTCTAAAAAAGTTATCTATATGAGCCTCTGAAACAAGTTTATATAAGCTTTTTATACCTTCTTGATTTTTAGCTAATATAATAATATGATAAGTTGGCAATTTCTTTATATCTACTTTCTCTAAGAAAACTTTGTTTAATTCTAATAAAGTTTCTATTTCTAGCTCTTCTTTTATCTTTTTAATACACTCTAATAATATATCTGCCGTAGCCTTAGCATCATCTACTGCTCTATGATGACTTTCAAGTTTAATTCCTAAATACTTTGCTACTAAATTTAATTTTACAGACTTTAATTCAGGATATAAGAATCTACAAACCTGTACTGTATCAACTACTGTAGGTGAGAATTCTAACCCTAAATCATTACTATTCTTAGCTATAAAGCTACAGTCAAAGCTAGCGTTATGTGCAACTACAACTGCATCTCCAATAAACTCTAAAAATCTTGGAAGCACATCATGTATACTTTTTGCATCTCTTACCATATCTTCTGTTATTCCTGTTAATTCTGTTATCTTATACGGTATAGCTCTTCTAGGATTTACAAATTCACTAAAGTTATCTATTATTACTCCATTTTTTATCTTAACAGCACCAATTTCAATTATAGAGTCGTTTTTAGGTGAAAATCCTGTTGTTTCTAAATCAAAAACAACATATGTATCATCAAGATTTTGTCCCTTTTCATTTAGAGCTAACGGAACACCATCATCTACTAAATATCCTTCAACTCCATATAGCACTTTAATTTTATTTTTTTTAGCAGCAATTTGAGCATCAGGGAAAGCTTGAACAACACCATGGTCTGTAATTGCTACTGCAGGATGTCCCCATTTCGCAGCCCTTTCAATTATCTTAGTTACAGGGGTAACCCCATCCATAGCACTCATAGTCGTATGACAATGAAGCTCTACTCTTTTTTCATCTGCTCCATCCATTCTTTCTATCTTCTTCATCTTTAAGATATCTCTACCCATAAGGACAACTTCTCTTGCATAAGAATCATATACAGCTTCTCCTCTTACTTTACAATAAAGTCCCTTTTTAATGTTATCAAGAACTTCATCTTTCTCTTGAGGTTTTAAGAAGCATTTAACTATTATAGATCCTGTAAAGTCTGTTATGAAGAAAGTTAATATTATTTTTCCAGTTTTTGTTTCCATTGTTTCCACTTTAAATACTTCTCCAAGTACAGCAACATATCCGGAAGTCTCATTTATTTCTCTAATAGCAGTAGCTTCAATAGAAATATTTCTACCATAGATAGCATTTTCTGCTTTAGCTTCTCTTTTATATGTATTTTCCTTCTTCTCATAAGGCTTCTTCTCTGCTGGCTTATTAGGTTTAGCAGCTTGTGGTGCTGAACTAACCTCTTTAGCCCTATCTGACATAGCTTTAGCTATTAATTCTCTTTCTTTTCTCGCTGCTTCTTCTGGAGATATTACTACCTCCATCGATTGATCAAACTTCACTTCAACCCTACAATTAATTCCAAAAATAAGTCTTATGCTATTTTCTATATTTTTACTACCATCTTTAGAATTTAAATGTTCCGTAAGTTTATCATAACCATTAAGCACTAAAACCTTATTATCTTTTACTACCTTCTTGCAATTTAATAATAATGTCCTGCATAGAGGCGTCTTTTTAATTATATCTGATATACATTCTACCCAGTGTTCTTCTATAACTTCTTCTAAGTTTATATCACTAGCATCTCTATAGAAAATTACTTCAACAGTAATTTTTATTCTAAGAGTTTTACATATAATATTTTTTATTAACTGTTCCTCTTCTATAGCTAATTTTTCTTTTCCTCTTAAAACAACTTTCAATATATTACTCTTTTTTAAAAATTGAAATTTTATTATTTTAAGATCTTTATCTTCTAAGCTTTCATGTTTATTTATTTCAAGGGTTAACTTTTTTAAAACATCTTCGCTCATATTGCACCCCCAATCAACTTTATAAATAAGCAACTACATTATTATAACACAATTTTATTTTTCTTAAATAAATTTAAAACTTGTATTAATTTCTAAGTATACCTTTATGAATTAAACATTCTAAATTTATTCAATAATATCTTATTACTTTCATTATGTGTCTCTATTAAATTTTTAATACTCTTTCCTTTTAATAAAGCTACTACAATAGGTGATAAAGCAACTAAGCCGTCTCTATACCCTAAATCTATCCTGTCACTCAATGTAGATTGATTTAAATTTATTGTTCCAATACCTTGAATTGTTTCTAAATGAGCTGAAGGATATATTTCAACTATATTATTATTTTCAAAATACTTTTTATCAATTTTATCTCTATGAGATAAATAAATTACTATTATCAAATCACAATCATGATTAATAATAGGCTTTATTGGTACATTATCAGCATTTTTATTTGCATATTTAGGATTATTAATTCCTCCATCTGCATATTTGTATCCATTAATCTTTATTGGTTTAAAAATAAAAGGAATTGCACATGATGCTAATATTATATCTATTGCTTCATCATTTGAGTAATCATTCAACTTAAAATACTCTGGATGTTCTAATCCAATATTATAAGCACATGCATATATAGTCCTACTACACTCTTTTATAATATTTAAATTTATATATTCCTCTATAAATTGTCTAACTCCTGATTGAGATAATAACCCTATATCTCCTTGTCTAGCAAATAAAGTTTCTATTGTAGCTTTTTCACCAGTATATATTCTTTTTATAGCATCAGTTATATTTTTATTTCTTACACTATCTTCATTTAAAATAAATCTTGAATAATTTACACTAGCCCAGCTAGACTCTACTATATCGCTATCATCCATTAAGAACATTAATCCATTAACAGTCCCTATAGAGGTTCCTGATACAACCGATATATTTTTAGCTATATCTAAACTTTCTATAGCTTTAAAAACACCAGCTTCATATGCACCTTTAGCTCCTCCCCCTGATAAAACAAGTCCTATCTTTATATCATCTATATTTTTAGTAATCATACTAATCATCTTCCTCTCTACATTTTTATAATAATAAAAAAAGGATACATTTTAAAGTTTAAAATGTATCCTCTGTTTATTAAAGTTTCTCTATTTCTTTCATTAACTCTTGAATTAATTCATCTTCCTTAACCTTTTTAATTATTTCTCCTTTTTTGAAGATTAATCCTTCTCCATTTCCTCCAGCAATTCCTATATCAGCTTCCCTTGCTTCTCCTGGTCCGTTAACAACACACCCCATTACTGCAACCTTTATATTCTTATCACAATTTTCAAGCCTTTTTTCAACTTCTTCTGCAATCTTTATAAGATTAATTTGTGTTCTTCCACATGTAGGACAAGATACAAAAGTCATACCTTGCTTTCTTAACCCTAATGCAATAAGCATTTCTTTTGCAACTTTTATTTCTTCTATAGGATCACTTGTTAATGATACTCTAATTGTATCTCCAATTCCTTCAGCTAATAATGTGCCTATTCCTAAAGTTGACTTTATTGTTCCTCTGAATACTGTTCCAGATTCAGTTACACCTAAATGAAGTGGATAATTACATTTTTGGCTCATTAATCTATATGCTTCTATCATCATAGGAACATCTGAAGATTTTATTGAAATTACTATATCATAAAAATCTAATTCCTCTAATATCTTTACATGTCTTAGGGCCGATTCCACTAACCCCTTTGCTGTTGGTTTTCCATCTCTCTCTAAGATATCTTTTTCTAAAGATCCAGAGTTAACTCCAATTCTTATTGGAATATTTTTTTCTTTTGCTGCTTCAGTTACTATTTTAACTCTTTCTACACTTCCAATATTACCTGGATTTAATCTTATTGCAGATACACCATTTTCTATTGATTTAAGTGCTAACCTATAATCAAAATGTATATCTGCTACTACCGGCATAGGTGAATTTGCACATATATCTTTTAAACTTTCTGCTGCCTTCATATCTGGAACTGCACATCTTATTATTTCACATCCAGCTACATGTAATGCTCTTATCTGATCTAAAGTTGATTCTACATCTCTTGTATCTGTATTGGTCATAGATTGAATACTTACTGGTGCATCTCCACCAACATAAACACTTCCAACCTTAACTTTTCTCGTTAATTTTCTCTCCATATTTTCATCTCCTAAAGTTTAACTGGGAAAATTATATCTTTTAATGTTACTATTATCATAAATCCTATTAAAATCATAAACCCAACATAATTTACAGCTCCAACTATTTTATCTGGAACCTTTCTTCTTGTTATCAATTCTATAAGTAAAATAACTGTCCACCCTCCATCTAAAGCTGGGAATGGTAATAAATTAAATACTGCTAAATTTATACTTATAAACGCTAAGAAATATGCTAGTGTATATATTCCACTTTTAGCTGCTTGACCTGATATTTTTATTATAGTCACAGGTCCTCCTACATCAGTTTTAAAGTTAAGCTTACCTGTTACTAATAGCTTTAAGCTCTTATATGTCTGCCCAACCAAAGATATTGTTTCATTAAATGTCGCTTTAATCGATTCTCCTATTGTAGGTTTTTCTACAGCAGAATAATAAAATCCGATTTGATATACTTGACTTCCATTATCTTCTACTAACTTAGGGGTAATAGATAATTCTTTTTTCTCCCCATTTCTATCTACCAATAGATTTACATTATCTCCCTTTGATAATTGAATCCCTATAGAGACATCACTAGGAGTAAAAACTTTTGAACCATCAATCTTTAGTATCGTATCTCCTGCTTGCAATCCTGATTCAAATGCTGGCGAGTTTTCTACTACCTTACTTACTGTTTGAGTGCTAAATCCTCTATTGAAGAAAAACACTGTAAATATTACCAATGCAAAAAGTATATTCATAGTTGCTCCAGCAAGGATAACTGAAATCCTTCTTATTGGCGATTTACTAGAGAAACTTCTCTCATCCTCAATAACTTCTTCCTCACCTAACATCTTAACATAACCCCCAATAGGGAATAGTCTTAATGAATATTGTGTCTCTTTTCCTTTATGAGAAAAAACCTCTGGGCCCATCCCTATTGAAAATTCCTCTACCTTTATTCCATTTACCTTAGCCATAATGAAATGTCCTAATTCATGGACTATTATAAGTAAACTAAAGCCTAGTATAGCTGCTATTATATACACTTACCTTCCTCCTAACACCATTTATTTCTTATATATTGTCTTACTCTGCAATCTAAATCTATAATATTTTCTAAAGTTAACTCATTACTTTTTTCTTCTTTAAAGTATTCCAATGATTCTTCAATTATCTCAGCAATTTGTAAAAACTTAATTTTTTCTTCTAATAATAATGCTACTGCTTCCTCATTGGCACCATTTAAAATAGTAGTAGCAAGCCCACCCTCTTTTCCTGCTTTATACGCAAGATCTAAACATTTAAAAGTATGTAAATCAGGCTTTTCAAATGTTAGTGTTGCTATTTCATAAAAACTTATAGGTTTTGCAATTCTCTCTACTCTATCTGGATAATTTAAAGCATATTGAATTGGCAATCTCATATCTGGTGATCCTAGTTGGGCTATAATACTAGCATCATTGTATTCTACCATAGAATGTATTATGCTTTGTGGATGAACAACGACTTCGATATTGTCATAATCACAATCAAATAAGTAATGTGCTTCAATAACTTCTAATCCTTTATTCATTAAGGTAGCTGAATCAATAGATATCTTTTTTCCCATATTCCATTTAGGATGCTTTAGTGCTTCATGAACTGTAACATTTTTAAGTTCTTCTAATTTCTTTCCTCTAAATGGTCCACCTGAAGCAGTTAGAATTATTTTATTTATATCTTTTGAAGTATACCCACTTAATGACTGAAATATAGCACTATGTTCAGAATCTACAGGAAGTATTTTAACGCCCTTCTCTCTTGCTTTATTCATTACAAGTTCACCTGCAACTACTAATGTTTCTTTATTTGCAAGAGCAATATCCTTTCCAGCTTCTATTGCTGCCATTGTAGGTTTTAAGCCTATCATCCCCACTACCGAAGTAACTACTGTATCAATTTCTTCTAATGAAGCTATTTCTATTAAACCTTCAATTCCTCCTAATACTTTTATCTTAAGATTATTTGCATCACAATAATCTTTTATATCTTTAGCACAATTTTTATCCATCATAGCTACATATTTAGGTGAGAATTCATCTATAATTTCAATTACCTTCTTAACAGAAGAGTTTGCTGTAATTCCTATAAGATTTATTTTATTAGTTGAATTTCTAATAACATCTAGTGTTTGTGTTCCTATTGAGCCTGTCGCCCCTAAAATTGAAATGTTTTTCATCTTTACCTCCTACGTTTAAAATTTATATGTTTTACTAAACAATATAAATTATGTAATTCCTTATAAACATTTTATATTATTCCGTATAGAAAAACAATTATTGTTACCTTCTTTTAATTATATAATTAAACTCGCTAATACATTACTTATTTTTCATATAAATAATACTAAAATAGGAGCCATTAAAAATAGCTCCTATTTTAGCATTATTTATATTTTAACAATAAAAGTTAAGTAATAAAATACTACCATCCCATTAAATAAAATAGAGTCAAATCTGTCTAATATTCCACCATGTCCAGGTATTATATTTCCATAATCTTTAATTCCAACAGCTCTTTTAACTGATGATGCTACTAAATCTCCAAACTGTCCCATAATTCCACATAAAGCACCAATTAAAAAGTAATGTATTAAATCTACTCCAGGTACATATTGGCCGATAATTATTCCAAAAACTCCACAGCCAATAACACTCCCTAGGAATCCTCCTAATGCACCAGCAATAGTTTTCTTAGGACTAACTTTTGGACATAATTTTTTCTTTCCTAAATATTTACCACTATAATAAGCTAAGGTATCACAAAGCCAAGATCCGATAAATACTAACCATATTAAATATTGTCCTCCTATCTTATTATTAATGATAGGTAAAAAGCTAAATAATATTCCTACATATATAAACCCTAAAATAGTTACAGCTACATCCATAAACGAATATTTTAAGTCTATAACTGGAATTATCAATGCTATTACTGTTACAAATATAAGTATATACATCATATTTTCGAAATTATTATTGATTAAATAATATATAGCTAATAGAATGTATCCTATTATAGGTAATGAATTTATTTCCTTGCTTTTAAGAGCATTATAAAATTCGTATAATCCAATGGCTGAAATTACTATTGTGAATAGCTTTAACGGCATTCCCCCCAAAAATACAAATATTAATAGGGGTGCAAGTATTAACGCTCCTAAATATCTACTATTTGATTTCAATATTTCCACCTCAATTATTATACTCCACCAAATCTTCTATCTCTGTTTTGATAATCATAAATAGCCTTTTGTAAATCACTTTCACTAAAATCAGGCCAATTTACATTAGAGTACCAGAATTCTGAATAAGCGCATTGCCATAATAAAAAGTTACTTATTCTTTGCTCTCCTGAAGGTCTTATGATTAAATCCGGATCTGGAGAGTCTTTTGTATATAAGTAATTGCTTATTAAATTTTCGTCTATATTTTCCTCGTTCACATTTCCAGACTCTACATCAGAAACTATATTTTTTATAGCTCTAACTATTTCATTTCTACCACCATAATTAAACGCAACATTTAAGACTATACCTTTATTATTTTTTGTTAAATCTATTGCTTCGCAAATTTTTTCTTTAACAGCGCCTGGTAAAGCATTAATATCACCTAAAATTCTTAAAATTACTCCATTTTGATGTAAACCTTCTACTTCATTAGTTAAATATTGTACTAATAATTTCATTAATGCATCTACTTCATCTTTTGGTCTTTTCCAATTTTCTGTAGAAAATGCATATAAAGTAATATATTTTACACCTAATCTATCAGCTTCTTTAAGGATTCTTCTAATAGTTTCAACACCAGCTTTGTGTCCCATTGATCTTGGAAGCTTTCTTTGTTTAGCCCATCTTCCATTTCCATCCATAATTATAGCTATATGCTTAGGGATATTATCAAAATCAAGTTGAATCTCTTCTTTATTCTCTTTATCCTTCTTAAACAACTTAAGCATATTTAACTCTCCTTTATCACAAAGCAACTTTTGAAAAATATATTATGGAAAAAAACCTGCTAAATAGCAGGTTTTAAATTGACATAATCTCTTTTTCCTTAGCTACTATTATTCCGTCTATTTCTTTAACGAATAAATCAGTCTTCTTTTGAACGCCTTCTTCAGCCTTTTTAACTTCATCATCAGATAAGTGTCCATCTTTCTTTAACGCTTTAATCTTTTCATTAGCATCTCTTCTTATAGATCTTATAGCTATTTTAGCTTCTTCACCAACAGACTTAACGTTTTTAACAAGCTTCTTTCTTGTCTCTTCTGTTAATTCTGGAACTAATAATCTAATTACTGATCCATCACTTGAAGGATTTATTCCTAAATCTGACTTTAATATAGCTTTTTCTATTTCCTTTAATAATGGTTTCTCCCATGGAGTAATAACCAACATTCTTGCTTCTGGAGCAGAAATATTTGCTACTTGAGATAATTGGCATTGACTTCCGTAATAGTCCACAAAAATTCTATCAAGCATTGTTGGATTTGCTCTTCCAGCTTTCATTGTTGATAAATCTGAAGTTAAAACTGAAACAGTTTTTTTCATTTTAGATTCCGCATTATTAATTATGTCTTTAATCATATTTTACCTCCTTATTACTTAGATACTATAGTACCTATCTTTTCACCTTTAATTGCTTTCTTTATATTACCTTCATCACTAATTCCAAATACTAATATTGGGATATTATTGTCCATACATAGAGTTGTTGCAGTTGTATCCATAACTTGTAACCCTTGTTCAATAACTTCCATATATGTAAGTTTATCATATTTTTTTGCATCTGCAAACTTATTTGGATCCTTATCGTATACACCATCAACATTTTTAGCTAATAAAATAACATCTGCCTCTATTTCTGCTGCTCTTAATGCTGCTGCTGTATCAGTTGAAAAATATGGATTACCTGATCCTGCTCCAAATATTACAACTCTTCCTTTTTCCAAATGTCTAACTGCTCTTCTTCTTATAAAAGGCTCTGCAATCTCTTTCATCTCTATAGCTGTTTGTACTCTAGTTAAAACTCCAATACCTTCTAAAGCATCTTGTAATGCTAAAGCATTTATACATGTAGCTAACATTCCCATATGGTCTGCAGTAGTTCTGTCCATTCCTTCTCCAGTTCTACCTCTCCATATGTTTCCTCCACCTACAACTAAACCAACTTCTACTCCCATATCTACTAAAGATTTTACTTCTCTAGCAATTCTTCCAACTGTTTCAAAATCAAATCCAAAACCAGTTTCTCCTGATAACGCTTCACCAGAAACTTTTAACATTACTCTTTTATAAGCACACTTTTCCATGGAAATTCCTCCCGCAATCTGTATAATATAATTTCTAAAAAAAGAGAACACAAAAGTGTTCTCCTTGATATTACATACCCATAGTCTTAGCTACTTCTGCTGCGAAGTCTTCTTCAACCTTTTCGATACCTTCTCCTCTTTCGAATCTAGCGTATCTAGTGATAGCTATTGGAGAACCAACTTCTTTAGATTTTTCTTCTAAGAACTTAGCTATTGATTTATCTCCATCTTTAACCCATGCTTGATCTAAAAGACAAACTTCTTTATAGTACTTTTGAATTCTTCCCATAACCATTTTTTCAACAATCTTTTCTGGTTTTCCTTCATTTAATGCTTGAACTCTGTAGATCTCTTTTTCTTTTTCTAAAGCTTCGTTATCTACTTGTTCTCTACTTAAGAATAGAGGATTTGCTGCAGCAACTTGCATACAAACTTCTCTAGCAACTTCTTCTAATACAGCGCTATCTGTATCACAAGAAACTTCTACCATAACTCCGATTCTTCCACCACCATGGATGTAGCTAGCTATAGCACCATTTTCTATGTTGAATTTAACGAATCTTCTAACTGTCATGTTTTCACCTAACTTAGCTATTAAAGCTGTTAAAGCTTCTTGAACAGTAGTTTCTCCATCAAATTTTTCAGCAACTAATTCTTCAATAGTTGTAGCTGAAGTTTTAGCAGCCATTTCAGCTACTTTGTTTGCAAATGAAACAAAGTCTTCGTTTGCAGCAACGAAATCTGTTTCACAGTTAACTTCTACCATACCAGCAGTTTTCTTATCTTCGCTTACGAAAGTCTTAACTATACCTTCAGCAGCAACTCTACCAGCTTTTTTAGCAGCAGCAGCTAATCCCTTTTCTCTTAAAAATTCAACAGCTTTTTCTATATTTCCTTCAGTTTCAACTAAAGCCTTTTTGCAGTCCATCATTCCTGCACCAGTCATTTCTCTTAATTCTTTAACTGATTTAGCAGTTATCATCCTAAATTCCTCCTTAACATTAAATGTAAACCATATTTTAGGTTAAAAGGTAAATGAAGTTACCCTCACCTACCTCTTAAAATATTATTCAGCTAATTGTTCACCTTGTCTAGCTTCGATAATTCCATCAGCAAGTTTAGCAGTTATTAATTTAACAGCTCTTATTGCATCATCGTTACCTGGAATTACGTAATCTACTTCTTCTGGATCACAGTTTGTATCAACTATAGCTACTACTGGGATTCCTAAAATCTTAGCTTCAGATATAGCGTTCTTTTCTTTTCTTGGATCTACTACGAACATAGCTCCAATGTTGTTAACGTCTAAGTTTCTGATACCACCAAGGTTATTTTCTAATTTTTCCATTTCACCTTTTAATTTTATAACTTCTTTCTTAGGTAAAACTTCAAAAGTTCCGTCTTCTTCCATTTTTTGTAACTTTTCTAATCTAGCTATTCTAGTTCTTATAGTCTTAAAGTTAGTTAACATACCACCTAACCATCTGTTGTTAACGAAGTGCATGTTTGATCTTATAGCTTCTTCTTGGATAGCTTCTTGAGCTTGCTTCTTAGTTCCTACGAAAAGGATATCTTTTCCTTCTGCAGATACTTCTCTTATGAAGTTATAAGCTTCTTCAACCTTTTTAACTGTTTTTTGAAGATCGATTATATATATTCCATTTCTTTCTGTGAATATATAAGGAGCCATCTTAGGGTTCCATCTTCTAGTTTGGTGTCCAAAGTGAACTCCAGCTTCTAATAATTGTTTCATTGATATAACTGACATTTTGTTACCTCCTGGTTTTTTCCTCCACAGTCTTCATTTTAATAAAGTTTCCTTATAAGGCACCAACTTTATTTATTGGACTATGTGTGTATTTTGTTACCTAGGATAGTATAACACATGCTATATATCCTAGCAATAAAAATTTTTCAACTTTTTTAATCTTTATATAATAGTTCTCTACTTTTATTATTATTGCCTAAATTTTATAAAAATAATTATAATAATTTTTTCATATAAAAAAAGCTGTGAAATACACAGCTTTTTTTATTTCATCTTTTTTAATTCATAAATTAGCTTTTCATTTAAAATCTTAATATGAGTTCCCTTCATACCTAAAGACCTTGACTCAATTACTCCAGCACTTTCAAACTTTCTTAAAGCATTAACAATTACACTTCTAGTAATTCCAACTTTATCAGCAATTTTTGAAGCAACTAATAATCCTTCATTTCCTTCTAATTCATTAAATATATGTTCAATAGCTTCAAGTTCTGAATAAGATAATGTTCCAATTGCTAATTGAACCACAGCTTTCTTTCTAGCTTCTTCTTCTAATTCATCTTGCTTAGCTCTTAGTATTTCCATTCCTACCACAGTAGCACTATATTCTGCTAAAACTAAATCTTCATCTGTAAATTCCTCACCAAATCTAGCAAGAAGTAATGTTCCTAACTTTTCTCTGTTTCCAATTATAGGCACAACAGTTGAAATTTTATCTCTCATTGGACATTGTCCTTCACCCTCAAAGACGCATAATCCTTTATTCTTAATATTAGATATAGTTTGTGATGCACTTAATAAATCATCATTGTATATTCCTGGGAACATTTTGTCATTAACTACATAGTTTCTCATTATTTCACATTCGAAGTTTTCTAAAAAAGTATGTCCTAAAATTTTACCTTTTCTACTTATTATATAAACATTAGCACAAAGCACTTCACTTAAAAGTGAACATATATCTTCAAATGCTACTGGTTCAGTTCCGCCCTTTTGTAATATTCTATTTAACTTTCTCGTCTTATCTAATAATGATGACATCAATATCATTCCCCTCATTTAACCTTATAATATTCTAAATTTTCTAAATAGCTTAATTCTCATAGATATAATCATACTAACATAAGCAAATAAACATTTCAACATTTTTTACATATTTTCGACAAGGTTAAATTAAGGCTTTTCTCTATTCTGGCTTATCTTCTATTTTTTTAGTTTCATTACATTCAGTGTTAGAGCATTGGGCGTATTTTCCTTTTGTCTTACTAAATTTTAACACCATATAAGCTCCGCACTTATCACATTTTTCATTTAACGGTTCATTCCAACTTACAAAATCACAATTTGGATAATTTGAACATCCAAAAAACTTTTTACCCTTCTTGCTTTTTCTTGCTAAAATTTTTCCACCACATTTAGGACAAGGGACATCTAATTCCTCAACTATAGGCTTAGCGTTTTTACAGTCTGGATATCCTGGACATGCTAGAAAATCTCCATATCTTCCATGCTTTATAACCATCATTCTTCCACACTTATCACAAGGAACATCACTTACCTTATCTTCAATAACTACTTTTGAAACTTCTTTTTCAGCTTTATCTATAGCTATTTTTAAAGGTGCAAAGAACTCTGCTACAACTTCAGTCCAAGATTCACTTCCCTCTTCTATATCATCTAATTTTCTTTCCATATCAGCAGTAAAATCTACATCTACTATTTGTTTAAAATAATCTGACACTATATTATTAACTATAAATCCTAACTCTGTTGGTATTAAATTTTTCTTTTCTCTTACTATATACTCTCTACTTAATAAAGTCGATATAGTTGGCACATAAGTACTTGGTCTTCCTATTCCCTTTTCCTCTAATAGCTTTACAAAAGAAGCTTCTGTGTATCTAGCAGGCGGTTGCGTAAAATGTTGCTTACCGTCAACTGAATTAGAAGCTAACACTTCATTTTCTTCTAACTCTGGTAATAATACATCACTCTCTTCATCTTCAGTTGTATAATCATATACTTTCATAAACCCATCAAACTTCATTGTTGAACCAGTTGCTCTAAACTTATAATCTCCATTAGTTATATCAATACTATTAGTATTTAATTCACAAGCAGCCATCTGACTAGCCACAAATCTCTGCCAAATCAATGTATATAACTTATATTGCTCTGGAGTTAAATTACTTTTCGCTACTTCCGGTGTTATTTCAACATAAGAAGGTCTTATAGCTTCATGAGCATCTTGTATATTTTTTTTGCTTTTATAATTTCTAGGAGCACTTGGTGTATATTCTTCTCCATAGCTATTAGTAATGAATTCACGGGCTTTTCCTTGAGCCTCTTCAGAAATTCTTACAGAATCTGTTCTCATATAAGTAATTAAACCGACAGTTCCATAACCTTTAACCTCAACACCTTCATATAACGCTTGCGCTATAGACATAGTTCTCTTAGTAACAAAATTCAACTTTCTAGATGCATCTTGTTGTAATGTACTAGTAGTAAAAGGTGGTAATGGATTCTTCATTTTCTTTCCCTTTTTAACAGCAGAAACTCTATATTTATCCTTTGATAAATCTTGAATTATTCTATCAGCCTCACCTTTACAATCTATCTCTATCTTCTTATCTTTATATCTTAATAGTTTAACAGGAAATTTCTTTTTATCTTTTTTAAGTACTACATCTACAGTCCAAAACTCCTTTGGTATAAATGCTTTAACTTCCTCTTCCCTATCACAAATAAGCTTTAAAGCTGCAGATTGAACTCTACCAGCACTTAGTCCCCACTTTACATTTCTCCATAAAATAGGACTAATTTCATACCCTACCAATCTATCTAATATTCTTCTCGCTTGTTGAGCATCTACTAAACTTTGATCTATCGCTCTAGCTTCTTTTATTGAAGATTTTACCGCCGTTTTAGTTATTTCATTAAATACTATTCTACAACTATCTTCAGGTGATATCTTTAAAATATTTGCTAAATGCCATGAAATAGCTTCTCCCTCTCTATCAGGGTCAGTTGCCAGATATATTTTATCTGCTTTTTTTGCACTCTTTTTTAATTTATCTATTAATTCACCTTTTCCTCGTATTGTAATATACTTCGGAGTAAAATTATCCTCTATATCAACACCTAATTTACTTTTAGGTAAATCTCTTACATGCCCCATTGAAGCTTCAACAATATAATTTTTTCCCAAATATTTCCCTATTGTTTTAGCTTTAGCAGGTGATTCCACTATAACAAGTTTTTGGCCCATTTCACAAACTCCTATTTCACTTATTTTAGGAGTTCTTCACCCCCATTTATCATTAATTTATTCTCGCATAATAATTGCCTGGTAAACAAATTATTTCGTTTCTATTTTGCATTTCAAATAATAACTCAAACAAAGCCATTCTGTCAACATTTACACATTGGATTATTTTATCTAAATGAATTGGTTCACTACTTAGAACATTATTTAAAAGTAATTTTATGTCATTATTTTCTATTTTTTTCTCTTCTTTTTTAATCACATTAAGAAAATAGTATAAATCATCTAGCTCAACAAATACTTTTGCACCATCTCTTATCAATAAATTACATCCTTTGCTATTAGTATTGGAAACCGGCCCAGGTACAGCCATAACATCTCTTCCGTATTGCAATGCATAATTTACTGTTATTAAAGATCCACTTTTAACAGTTGCTTCTATAACTATTACACCTCTACTCAATGCTGTTATTATTCGGTTCCTCCTAGGAAAATTATACGGCATCGGTTTTGTATTAGGTAAAAATTCCGATATCAACAATCCATTCTTTTCAATCTCATTATATACTAACTTATTTGCTCTTGGGTAAATTATATCTATTCCACAACCTAGCACCCCAATTGTTTTTATCCCTCTACTTAAACACTCTTTATGCGCTATAGCATCAATTCCATAGGCTACACCACTTACTACTCCATAATCCATATTCCTTAACTCTCCTACGATTTGCCTAGTAACAACCTCACCATAAGTGCTATTTTTACGAGATCCAACTATAGCGACCATATTATAATTTAATAAGGATACATCTCCTTTATAAAATAATACATAAGGTGCATCATCTATTTCCTTTAGCCTTTCTGGATAATACTCTGAATTTATTGTTACATAATTAATATTATTCTTGTTAATATACTGAAACAATGCGGTTCCTTGACTTATCGTAGTAGATTTTAATCTTTCATATTCTCCACCTTTATATATGTAGCAATTATCTATACTATCAATATTATTATAAATATTTTCTTCATTATTATACTTTTTAATTAATTCTATTTTAGTTTGATTAGAAATATTCGCTACTATAAACCATAATTCATACTCTCTCATTCATCTTTACTCCCTTTAAGGTTATATTATTTCTCCCAAAACATTTTTCCTATATTGCAATGCCTCAATTATATGATAATCTGCTATCTCATCACTACACTCTAAATCTGCTATAGTTCTTGCAAGTTTAATTATTTTCACATATCCCCTAAGAGTTATATTGTATCTATTATAGTATTCCTCTAATACTCTTTTCCCCTTAGAACTTATGTTACATATTTTAAATACATCTTTACCAATAATCTCAGAATTATATTTGTATTTTGTATCCTTCAGTCTAAAATTTTGTCTTTCAACAGCTTCCAAAACATTCTGTCGCATCTTGTCAGAATTTATATAGTCTTTTTTGTCAGTAATTTCTTCATATTTTATTCTTGGAACAAAGCTAAATAAATCAACTCTATCCATTAACGGCCTAGATAACTTATTTAAATATCTTCTTCTTTCATACTCCGTACATTCACAAGAAGAATTGTTTCCATTCTCCATTAACCGCCCACATTTACATGGGTTAAAAGCTCCTACTAATATAAATTTACTCGGTAATGTATAGCTTTCTCTTAACCTCGAAATATTTATTATCCCATCTTCTAACGGTTGCCTCAATACCTCTAACAAATCATTACTAAATTCTAATATTTCATCTAGAAATAATACTCCATTGTGAGCTAAAGTTATTTCTCCAACCTTTATTTCCTTACCTCCACCAATAAGCGCTGTCTTAGTCATCGTATGATGCGGAGCTCTAAATGGCCTTTCTATAAAATAGCCATCATTCCACAATCCTGAAACACTATATATTTTTGCAATCTCTTTTTGCTCTTCAATAGTTAATGGCGGTAATATTGATGGCAATGCCCTTGCTAACATACTCTTTCCAGATCCAGGAGACCCGAACAAGAAAATATTATGCCTCCCTACTGCTACTATCTCCATAGCTCTTTTAGCTGTATACTGACCTATTATATCTCCAAAATCTATCTTATAATCGCCTTCTTTTCTACTTACTTTCTTCTTATTTTTATAAGGAAGTAAATCTTCATTAGTTATAAACGAAACAACTTGCTCTAATGATTTAAAGGGATAAAAATTCCCCAAAGTGAAGTGTCTCATTTCACTTAAATTATCTAAAGGAAATATATAATTCTTTTTCTTCTTGCTATCACCTTCAAAAATAATAGGGATAGCCCCTTTTACTCCAACTAACTCTCCACTTAATGATAATTCACCAAATACTATGTAATCCTCTAGCTCTCGTCTAATTATTTGCTTTGATGCCATAAGTATTCCTAATGCTATTGGTAAATCTAAAAGAGTTCCATTTTTTCTTACATCAGCCGGAGATAAATTAATAGTTATTCTGCCCAAAGGAAAATCAAATCCACTATTAACTATAGCCGCTCTTACACGCTCTTTTGATTCTCTCACTGATGCATCAGGTAATCCAACTATACTAAATGTTGGTAACCCTTTCATGATATCTACCTCTACACTTATTAAGACTCCATCTAGTCCACGATGTGTAGCACTTATTATTTTTATTGCCATTTTCATCACCCTTTTAGGATTATTGACATAGAACCTAATCTTAAAACTATGTAATCTGAATATTTTTTTATTTCTTTGGTTATCATTACAATATATATAGGAGTGATGATATGAATGTTTTAAATAAAGATATTGGATCTTATGGTGAGGATTTAGCCTGCGAATATCTTTTAGATATTAAGCACAAAATTTTAGCAAGAAATTTTCGTAGCAAATTAGGTGAGATAGATATTATTACTTTCTTTAATAATATGATAATTTTTACAGAAGTAAAAAGTAGGTATACAAACTCCTATGGATCACCAATGGAATCTGTTACCTACTATAAACAGAAACTAATTATAAAACTCTCTTCTTATTACATTTTAATTAATAAACTTAATGATTATAACATCAGATATGATGTTATTGAAATATTTTTTAACAAATCAAATCAAAATTTTACAATAAACCATATTAAAGACGCATTTAGAGCATATTAACTCTCTAATATATTTTTCAAAAATGACATTCTATGTATTTTGCAAGGTCCGTATTCTTTAATTCCTTCAATATGTTTTGATGTTCCATAACCAACATTCTCTTCAAAAGCATAATAAGGATATTTCTCAGCATATTCCTTCATAAGTTTATCCCTGTAAACCTTAGCTACTATAGATGCTGCAGCTATAGTTGCTGATTTAGTATCACCTTTAATTACTGATTTATTAGGAATATCTATTCCTTTGATTGTATACCCATCTGAAAGAACTAATTCAGGCTTTACTTTTAATGAATTAACAGCCTCAAGGAATACCGAATTATTGCAAACTCCTATTCCTATTCTATCTATCTCTTCAGAATCGCACATAGCTATATTATAAGCTACAGCCTTCTCTTTTATTATCTCCGCTAATTCAACTCTTTTCTTCTCGCTTAGTTTTTTAGAGTCGTTTATCCATAATAATAATTCTTCATCTAAAACATCTAAGTCTAATATTACAGCACAAGATACTATTGGTCCTGCAAGTGGACCTCTACCAACTTCATCTACTCCTGCAATTATATTAAACTCTCCAAAAGATTTATCAAAATTATACATAGCTTTTACTCTATTAATTTCATTTTCTATCTTTTCTTTTTCTCTTTTAAGCTTATCGCCTAAACTATTAATATTTTTTCTTTTATCAGCTTTTAATATATTAATAATTTTAGTTAACTCTTCTGAACGAAGTAATTTACTTACGTCTATTTCCTCTACTTTTTCTTTAACAAACTTAAAGCTTAACTTATCAATATCTGTAGTTAATATATCCATTATCTCGTTTCCTTTTTCTTCGCTTTTAGCTTTTCTTTTCTAATTCTTCTTTTTCTTTCTTTTTCACTTTCTTCTTTTACTACAGCTTCTTCTTCCTCAAAAACATCATCTGGACGCTCTAAAGAAATATTCCCAAGTTTTCCACCTCTAAATTCATCTAAAAGCATTACAGCAATTCTATTGTAATTAATTTCATTACGTGCCATTATGCAACCTCTTTTTCTAGCAATAGCATCAAGATTGTCTAATGGATTTTCAAGTATTTCTGTTATTCCATATCTCTCTATCAATCTATCTGGATAGTATTGTTGAAGTCTTTCCACAAGTTTAAGTGCTAATTCTTCAATATCCATTATTTCGTCTTTTATAGCTCCTGTGAATGCTAAATTTAAAGCAGTTCTTTCATCTTCAAATTTAGGCCATAACACACCTGGAGTATCCAGCATTTCCATGTCTAAAGGTGTTTTTATCCACTGCTTATTCTTGGTAACACCAGCCCTATCTCCAGTTTTAGCAATATTATTTCTTGCCATTTTATTTATGAATGTAGATTTACCGCAGTTTGGAACACCAACTACCATTACTCTCATCATAAACTTAACTAATCCTTTAGCTTTAGCTCTATCATGCTTCTCTTTTAGCAATTCTAAAAGTGCTGGTTTTATTTGTTGCAACCCTTGACCCTTTAGGCAGTTAACCTCTAACACCTTAACATTCTCATTAGATAACACTTTTATCCATTCTTTAGTAACTTTAGCTTCTGTTAAGTCACTTTTATTTAATAAAATTACTCTTGGCTTTCCTGCACAAAGTTTATCTATATCTGGATTTGCAGAACTTCTTGGAATTCTTGCATCTCTAATTTCTATTACAGCATCAACAAGTTTTAAGTTGTCTTCTATTTCTTTTTTTGTTTTTTTCATATGTCCTGGGAACCAATTGATAGTAGCCATACTCTACACCTCTTCCTTCTATCTGCACATTTTAAATAGCAGTTAAGATTTCCTCTATACAAAACACTATATATCTCTATTTTAGACATATATAAGTATTTTATTACAAGAAAAAGGGACTTAATACTAAGTCCCTTCATATCTTTATTAACTTAAATTATCTAGTTAATAATTCCTTAACTTTAGCAGCCTTACCTACTCTATCTCTTAAGTAGAATAACTTAGCTCTTCTAACTTTACCTCTTCTAGTAATTTCCATCTTTTCGATGATTGGTGCGTTCATTGGGAAAGTTCTTTCAACTCCAACTCCGTAAGCAAGTCTTCTAACTGTGAAAGTTTCTCTTAAACCACCGTTTTGCTTTTTGATAACAGTTCCTTCGAATACTTGTATTCTTTCTCTGTTTCCTTCTTTAACTTTTACGTGAACTTTAACGTTGTCTCCAACTCTAAAGTTAGGTAAGTCAGTTCTAATTTGTTCTGCTTCTATAGCTCTTAAAATTTCGTTCATTGTGCATTCCCTCCTAAATGATAAATTGACGTTCTTAACAAATATTTTGACAGAGGACCGCCCGTACTAGCACAAAACATATTCTAACATAAGTATAATTATATTTCAAGCTATTATTTTTTGCTATTTAACAATTTTATATCCTCTTTAGTTAACGTAACTTTTTTATATAAATCATTTCTTCTTTCCTTTGTTACCAATAACGATTGAAGTCTTCTCCACTTCCTTATATTCTCATGATGGCCTGATAATAATACTTCTGGAACACGCTCATCCTCAAAAACCTCTGGCCTTGTATATTGAGGATATTCTAATAATCCATCAGAAAATGATTCATCTTGATGACTTTCTTCTTTATTAAGAACTCCTGGTATAAGTCTCAAAATCGAATCAATAATAGGAATCGCAGCCATTTCTCCTCCTGTTAAAACAAAGTCTCCTAAAGAAATTTCCATATCCACTTCTTTAAAAGCTCGTTGATCTATACCTTCATAGTGTCCGCATAGAAATATAAGCTCTTCTTCTTTTGACAATTCTTCAGCCATTTTCTGATCAAAAGTCTTACCTCTCGGCCCTAAAAATATCACTTTGCCTTTATTAGCTTTTTTAGAATCTCTTATAGCATCTACAACTGGTTGCGCAGACATAACCATTCCAGCACCACCACCATAAGGATAGTCATCTACTTTTTTATGCTTATTCATAGTGTAATCTCTTATATTTATAGCTTCAATATCAATTAACCCTTTTTCTTTTGCTTTTCCTACAATACTATGATTAAAAATATCAAACATCTCAGGAAATAGAGTAAGAATATTAATCTTCATCCATCCATTCTCCTATTGGTCTAATTATAATTTTTCTATCATCTATATTTATATCTGTAACTATATCCTTTAATGCAGGTATTAAAACCTCCTTAGGCTTTCTAATCCAATATACATCATTATTCTTTGTTTGAATTACATCATACACTTCACCAATTTCTTTTCCATCTGTATCAAAAACAGTACACTCTCTTAAATCAGCTAAAAAATAACAATCTTCTTCTAGTTCTATTGCGAACTCTCTTGGAATTTCCATAAATTTATTTTTTAATTTTTCAGCTTCTTCTACTTTATCTACACTTTCAAGTTTTACTATAATTCTATCTTTTTGATATTTGCAACCTTCTACTCCAACTTCTTTACCATCTATTAAAACATACTCTAATTCATCAAATCTACGCGGATCATCAGTTAATGCCATAACCTTAACTTCTCCTCTTAACCCATGAGTATTTACTATTTTTCCAACCTTTAATAATTCGCTCACTCTTTTCACTCCTGTTTACATCTTTTTTCTTCTCATCTATTAGTTATATCAAACTTTTTATAAAATATCAAAATAATATTATAAATAAGAAAAAAGAGTTAGGAAAATCCTAACTCTTAGCATCGATAATTTCAACTGCTACTTTTTTTTCTTCGTTTAATGCTGCGGCTTTTACTACAGTTCGAATAGCTTTAGCTACTCTACCTTGTTTACCGATAACCTTACCCATATCTTCAGGAGCAACCTTCAATTGAAGAATTAATGATTGCTCTCCTTGAACCTCATTTACATGAACTTCATTAGGATTGTCAACTAATGACTTAGCGATTACTTCTACTAATTCTTTCATTAGGCTCTGATGTTAAATTAACACCAGAATTCACCTCCTAAAAATTACTTGTTAAGACCAGCTTTATCGAAAAGTCTCTTAACTACATCTGTAGGTTGAGCACCATTCTTTATCCATTTTGTAGCTTTTTCTTCATCAATCTTGATTTCTGCAGGTTCAGTTATTGGATTGTAGTACCCGATTTCTTCGATGAATCTACCATCTCTTGGGCTTCTTGAATCAGCAACAACAACTCTGTAGAAAGGAGCTTTCTTAGCACCCATTCTTCTTAATCTGATTTTTACTGCCATGTTAATTTCACCTCCTTTAAAGGATTATAATTTATCTTAACTTAAAAAGGCAACTTGCCAAACAGTCCTTTTTTAGACTTCTTAGTTAATGATTTCATTTGCTTCATTTGCTTTCTCATCATTTCATGACCTTTTATAAGTTTGTTAACTTCTTGCAATGATGTTCCTGATCCCTTAGCTATTCTTTTCTTTCTTGAAGAAGAACCTGCTAAAAGCTTTGGATTTCTTCTCTCCTTAGGAGTCATTGAGTAGATAATTGCTTTAACTCTTCCTAGTTGTTTTTCACTGGCATCAAAGTCAATATCCTTCATTTCCTTCGGAACACCTGGAATCATCTCCATGATTTTGCTTAATGACCCTAATTTCTTCATCTGCTCCATAGCAGTTAAATAATCATCATAAGTAAAATCATTTTCCATCATTTTTTGGCCTAATTCTTTAGCCTCTTTTTCATCAATTGCCTCCTGAGCTTTTTCTATTAATGAAAGAACATCTCCCATTCCTAAAATTCTTGAAGCCATTCTATCTGGATGGAACACTTCAAAATCGCTCATTTTTTCACCAACACCAATAAATTTAATTGGCTTAGATGTCATATGTCTTATAGATAGTGCAGCTCCACCTCTAGTATCTCCATCTAACTTAGTTAAAATAACCCCAGTTAAATCTAAAGAATTATTAAAGTTTTCTGCAACATTCACAGCATCTTGTCCTGTCATTGAGTCAACTACTAGTAAAATCTCTGATGGATTCACAGCTTGTTTTACATCCTCAAGTTCAGTCATAAGAGCCTCATCTATATGAAGTCTACCTGCTGTATCTATAATTACAACATTGTTTCCATTTTCTCTTGCATGCTTTATTCCTTCAGTTGCAATTTCTACTGCACTTACTTTATCACCCATTTGAAATACTGGAACATCAATTTGTTTTCCAACAACCTCTAATTGCTTAATAGCTGCTGGTCTATATATATCACAAGCTACCAAAAGTGGTTTCTTGTTATGATTTTTTCTTAATTGTAATGCAAGCTTACCACACATTGTAGTTTTACCTGCCCCCTGTAACCCTACTAGCATAATCACTGTAGGTCCTACACCTGCAAATTCTAATTTACTCTCACTACCACCCATAAGATCAGTAAGTTCATCATTGACTATCTTAATTACTTGCTGAGCAGGTGTCAAGCTTTCTAAAACTTCGCTACCAACACATTTTTCACTAACATTTTTAACAAAAGTTTTTACCACTTTAAAGTTAACGTCAGCTTCTAATAATGCAAGTTTTACTTCCCTCATGGCTTCTTTTATATCTTTTTCAGTTATCTTACCTTTACCTCTAAGCTTCTTAAACGTATTTTGCAGCTTCTCGCCTAATCCTTCAAAAGCCATGTTAACCCTCCTAATATGCCTTTATAGCTCCTCTAGAATCTCTTTGTATTTAGTATAATCTACTTTATCAATAGAATACTTTTCATCAATATCATCTAGAATTTTAGCTATCTTTTTTTCTCTTTCTAACGACTTTTTTAATAACATTAATTTGCCTTCATAAGTTAGAAATTGTTTATAGCATCTTTTAATAAGGTCATGGATCGCTTGTCGGCTCGTTTGATTTAGTTCAGCAATTTCAGCTAAAGATAAATCCTCGTTATAATATAAATCCATAATACTATATTGTTTCTCTGTTAATAATGCACCATATAAGTCCATTAATAAAGAAATCTCAACCCTATCTTCCATGTAATCACCTTACCCACATATGAGATTTTAACAGAAGTATTTATATGTGTCAAGTATTTTTACTTAACACTTTTTACTAATGTATTTTCATCTATATAAATATGCTTAAAAGCGCTATCTAACTAGCTTTTAACTAACTTATTCAATCCAAATTAATTGCTTTATATTTTAAAATATAAATTTATTTTAAAGATTTTTATATTTAAAATGAATTTTCTATCCAAAGTCAGCTTAGGCTGACTTTGAACGTAAACTTTAAATTATTAACTCTTAATTCTTAATTAAAAAAGTGCTTCTACAAAGCTTTCTGCATCAAATTCTTGCAGATCATCTATTCCTTCACCTACACCAATATATTTAACAGGTATATTTAATGAATTCTTAATAGAAATTACTACTCCACCTTTAGCTGTTCCATCTAATTTAGTTAGCACTATACCATCAACAGGACACACTTCCATAAATTGCTTTGCTTGAATTACAGCATTTTGGCCTGTAGTAGCATCTAGAACTAACAAAGTTTCTTTCTTTGCATCAGAGTATTCCCTTTCAATTATTCTATTTATTTTTCCTAATTCATCCATAAGATTCTTTTTATTATGAAGTCTTCCTGCAGTATCACATATTAATAAATCTACATTTCTAGCTTTCGATGCATTAATAGCATCAAAAACTACAGCAGCTGGATCTGATCCTTCTTCATGTTTAACTATATCAACTTTTGCTCTTTCGCTCCAAACTACTAATTGATCTATAGCTGCAGCTCTAAAAGTATCTGCCGCTGCTAATAAAACTTTTTTGCCAGCCTGTTTGTTTTTAGCAGCTAACTTACCTATTGATGTAGTTTTACCTACTCCATTAACCCCTATAACTAAAACCACTCTTTTCCCTGACTCTTCTACAATCTCATCTTTGCCACTCATCATATCTGCTATAACTTCTTTTAAAGCAGGCTGCACCATTTCAACATCATTTATCTTTTCTTTTCTTATTTTCTCTTTAAGTCTTTCAATTATGTCCATAGTAGTATCCATACCTATATCAGCCATAATTAAAATTTCTTCAAGTTCCTCATATAAATCTTCATCGATAGTAACAGCAAGTTTTAAAGTTTCATTTATTTTATCTGTTAGAGCATTCCTTGTTTTAGTTAGTCCCGTTTTTAAACTATCAAATAATTTTCCAAACATCCTTTTTCCTCCTAATTCTCTGTTAAGTCTACTGAAACAACTTTAGATATACCTTTTTCTTCCATAGTGACACCATACATAACATCACTTACTTCCATAGTACCTTTTCTATGTGTTATTACTACAAACTGTATATTATGCGAGAATTGTTTTAAAAACTCTGCGTACCTAAATACATTCGCATCATCTAGTGCCGCTTCAATCTCATCTAATATACAGAAAGGAGTTGGTTTCATCTTTAATATCGCAAATAACAAAGCTATTGCAGAGAGAACCTTCTCTCCACCTGACATAAGATTAATATTTTGAAGTTTTTTACCTGGTGGCTGTACATTTATAACAATATTAGCATTTAGTTCATCACCTTCACCTAATATAAGCTCTGCTGTTCCACCTTTAAATAGTTCTCTAAATGTTTCTCCAAAGTTCTCGTTTAATATCTCAAAGTTCTCTCTAAACATCTTCTGCATCTTAATTGTCATTTCACTTATAACATCTAATAATTCATTTTTTGCTTGTTCTAAATCCAACTCTTGAGATGACATAAATTCATATTTTTCTAGAACTTCATCATATTCTAAAATTGCAGATAAATTAACAGTGCCTATAGCACTTATCTTACCTTTCAATCTTCCTATCTCTTCCTTAATCTTTAAAACATTATCAATTTCTATAGCTATCTCCATAGCTTCAGCTAATGTTAGATTTATTTCTCCATTTAGTTTACTAAATAATCCTTCTTCCTCACTATCCAGTTTTACCTTTTGAATTGTTCTCTTATTCAATTCATTTTCTAAAACTCTTACTTCTTCAATTATTTCGTTAGCGAAGGTTTCTTTTACTTTCAATTCCTCTTTATAGGAAATCTTTCTTACTTCATCTTCCTTAAAAATCTCTTCTAAGGTTCTTATATTCTCATTAATCTTTTCAATTATAGATGTTTTATTATTTATTCCATCTTCTAATGTTTTAATATTAATTTTCTTTTCATTAATCTCATATAAAAGATTCTTTATATTTTGTTCTCTTTCAGCAATATTTGACCTTTTAGAATACAGTTCATTTTTCTTACCTTGTATACTTTCATCTAAAGTAGCTCTAGAAATTTTCATTTCAGTAGCTTTTTCTTTTAAAATATCTAGCTCTCTTTTCTTTATTTCATATGTTTCTTCAAGAAGCTTTACCTTTTCCTTACTTTCATAATTTTTTTTGCCTAAAGAGTCAAGTTCATTCTTTTTAAGTTCCAATTGCTTCGTTAAATTATCAATAAATATAGCTTTCTTCTTTAAATCATCATTTGAATATTCTAATGACTTTTTAATCTTTTCACCTTCAATTACAAGATTTTTTGTTTCTCCATCTAAAACAGTTAAATTAATATTCTTTTGATGAACTTCCTCTCTTTTATCAATTATCTCTTCATCAATTTTCTTTATATCATTTTTTATACCTTGTAAAATTTCATTTTCTTTACTATACTCTGCTCTTAACTTCTCAACCTTTACTTCAATCTCTTCTATCTCTCTTTTTCTTCCTAGAAGATTACTACTCTTACCTTGGATACTTCCTCCTGTTAAAGCTCCCCCAGGATTTATTACCTCTCCAGTTAAAGTTACAATTTTATAGTTATGATTACCAACTTTTGATATAGCTAGCGCTGAATCCATATCTTTTGATATTATGGTTCTTCCTAGATTATAATCAACTATATCTTTATATATATCATCTACAGTTATTAAATCTGAAGCTATTCCTATATACCCTTCTATTTTCTTTATATTTTCAGGCAGATTTAATCTCTTACCTTTTATTATGTTAAGCGGTAAAAATGTAGCTCTTCCCAAGCTTCTTGATTTTAAATATTGAATTAACAGCTTTGCATCTCTGTCATTCTTAGTTATTACATTGGATATAGCCGCACCTAATGCTATTTCTATAGCTACTTCATATTGTTTATCAACATTAAATATCTCACCTAAAACCTTAATATCACTAACATTTGAAACTTTACCTGCTAAAATATGCTCCATTAAATTTTTTACGGTTCTATTATATCCTTCATAATGCTTTTCTAAATTACTTAAAGCTGAATGTGTCGCTTCAAGACCATTAATATTTTTAGTTAGAATCTTTAATCCATTTTCTTTTTGATTCAATTTACTATGTGCCCTAGATAGATCTTTTTTCAGTTCTATCACATTCTCTTCAAGAGATTTTATATCTTTTTTGGTTTTTGCTATATTCTCTCTTAACTTTTCAATAGTAGCTATATTAATAGTTAAATTGCTTTTAAGATTATTAATAGATAAAACCAATGCTTCTTTTTGTTCAACTGTATTTGTTATATCTTTTTCTATAGACTTAATACTATTTTTTATTTCAGAATTTTTAGATAAAAATTCATATTCACTATCTTTTAGCTTATTTAACTCTGCTTCTATTTTAATAATTTCTCTATTATTTTCAGATATATTGTTTTCTATTTCCCTGATAGATAATTCTTTTTGTCTTCTTTCTTCAAGCTTACTATCTATCTCTTTTTCTAAAGCTTCTTTTTCATTGTTTAAATCATTTAATTTAAGATTTATTTCCTCTATATCTTTTTCTTCTTTTACTATTAAATTTTTAAAGTTAGATATTCTTTCTTTGAATAGATCTATGTCCTTTGAATTTTTAGCCATAGCTTCTTTCTCACTATAATATCTTTCTCGCTCTTCTTTATTCTTTCTTTCAATCTCTTCTATAGCTTCCTCTAAAGAAAAAATTTCTGATTTATATTTTAATATATTTTCTCTTTTTAGACTTATCGTATTTTCTCTATCTTCTATATCTTTTCTTAAAACTTCTAAATCAGCTTTCACTTTTTTTAAGTGAAATACTATTAAAGAAACTTCTTTCACCTTTAGCTCTTCAGCTAAAGCTTTGTACTTAATAGCTTTTTCCTTTTCTTCCTTTAAAGGTCCTAACCTCTCTTCATAAGTCGATATAATATCCCTTATTCTAATAAGATTATTTTCTGTATTGTCTAACTTCTTTTCCGCTTCATCTTTTCTAGCTTTATATTTAACAATACCTGCTGCTTCTTCAAATAAAGCTCTTCTCTCTTCAGGTCTTCCACTTAATATAGCATCTATTTTCCCCTGACCTATTAGTGAATACCCCTCTTTACCTATACCAGTATCCATAAATAATTCTATAATGTCTTTTAACCTACATTTTTGCTTATTTATTAAATACTCTGTCTCTCCAGATCTAAATATTCTTCTAGTTACTATTACCTCATTGTATTCAATAGGTAGTGATCCATCTGAGTTATCTAAACAAAGTGAAACTTGTGCTAGTCCTACTGGTTTTCTAAATTGAGTACCTGCAAATATAACATCCTCCATTTTTCCACCTCTTAGGCTTTTAACACTTTGTTCACCTAATACCCATCTAACCGCATCAGATATATTACTTTTTCCACTCCCATTAGGACCTACTACTGCAGTTATACCTTTTTTGAAGTTTAGTTCTGTTTTATCTGCAAAGGATTTAAATCCACGTACCTCTAGTGACTTTAAAAACATTGGCACACTCCTTATCTATTTATATAAGCGCTGGTAATAATCCTAATATAAATGCTACCAACATAAATATTGAAATAATATAAACTAACTTATCTCTAGTCTTCTTTTTCATCATTATCACCCCATTCATTCTTAGTTTATAGCAAAGATATAAAAATTTCAATAAATACACATATATCTTTATATAATAAAACTTTAGGAGTTAGGCAATAAGCTTAACTCCCTTGTAATGATAAAACTACACTAAATTTTAAAGTCTTCTATTTTCTCAATTATAGTTAATTTTACTTTATTTCTTTTAACTTTATTTTCTACTTTAACAAAAGTTTTACCACTTCTGTTAGTAATAAATTTCTTAAAATACTCTTTCTTATTTGTATATAGCTTACTTATATCCTTATTATTAATCTCTATTATAATATCTTTATCCCTAGGTGCTTTCTCTTCTAAAGTACTACAAATTAGATATCCTTCAACAAGCTCTCTAAAAGCCGGATGGAAAGGTCCATCTATAATATCCCTTCCCCATGTTATAGACTCTGTCGGTTGAAGTCCTATTCTAATAACCTTTACTTTTGCTTCTTTATAAAGCTTTAATAATTCACTTGATATATGTACAGCTTCATCTAATGAATATGGAATATATTCTCCTCTATTATACATCTTTTCCATAGGAGTATCTTTTATTATAAGCGCTGGATATATTCTACATATATCTGGTTTCATACTAATTGAAGTCTTAGCAGTATATATATCCCTCTCAAAAGTATCTCCAGGTAATCCCGGCATTATTTGATGTCCTAATGTGAAATTATATTCTTTTATAAGTTTAGAAGCTTCTCTTACTTGTTCTGCAGTATGACCTCTACCTGCTTTAATTAATACCTCATCATCTAAAGATTGAACACCAAGCTCAATAATATCTACCTTATACTCTTTTAAATAATCTAATATATACTTATTTATAGTATCAGGTCTTGTAGATAATCTTATATTATGAATTAAACCTCTATTTTTGTATTCTAAAGCCACACCTAATAACTCTTTTTGTTTTTTTACCGGTATAGCAGTAAATGTACCTCCAAAAAAAGAAACCTCTAATGTTGCACCTTTAGCATCTATAGTATTTAAGTATTCATCTATAGTGTTTTTAACATCATTTTCTGTAACTTCCTCTTCAACTACTCTAGCTATTCTATCTTGATTACAAAACACACATTGATGAGGACAACCTTGGTGCGATATAAAAATAGGTATAATATAATAATTCTTACTCATTTATATCCTCCAAAATCTTTAATGCTGATTTGGCAGCATTTTGCTCTGATTCCTTTTTGCTATAACCCTCTCCTTGACTAAATTCTTTATTATCAATTATTAATTGAGTAAAGAACTTTCTCCTATGAGGTGGTCCCTCATGTTTAATTAATTCATAAACTATAGATATTTCCCCATTTCTTTGTAATAATTCTTGAAGTTTAGTTTTATAGTCTAATATTATATCATTGTTAATAGCTCTTTTAATAATTTTTTCAAATCTACCTAAAATATAATCCTTAGTAAATTCTAATCCTTTATCTAGGTATATGGCTGCAATTAATGCTTCTACAGCATCTGCAATAAGAGATACTCTTTCTCTTCCTCCAGTAAGCTCTTCACCTTTGCTCATTCTTAAAAAATATCCTAAGTTAAGTTCCTTACCAATCTCATATAATGAATTTTCACAAACTATTAGACTACGAATCTTTGTTAATTCACCTTCTGTTTTATCTTTATAATTTAGAAATAGATATTCAGTAATACATAATTGTAGAATAGAATCTCCTAAAAATTCTAGTCTTTCATTATAGTCTTCATCCCTATGCTGATTAGCATATGAAGAATGGGTTAAAGCAGTTATTAATAAACTAGGTTCATTAAATCTTATACCTATTACTTCCTCCACTTCTTTTTGATAAAAGTTATTCATCTTGTACGCTCCTTACAAGTATATTCTTCAACTTGCTTCTACTTCTAAACAAATTCAAGAATAGACTATTTTTTTGTTTTAAACATTAAATCCCGCAATACTGCGGGATCTAATTATTCCTCACCATGTTCTTTCATAAACTTAACTATATCAGCTACAGTTACGAAAGTTTCAGCTTCTTCATCTGGAATTTCCATTTCTAATTCATCTTCTAAAGCCATAATAAGTTCAACTATATCTAATGAGTCTGCATTTAAATCTTCAATAAAAGCAGATTCCATTGTTATTTCTTCTTCATCTATCCCTAACTTTTCAGATATTATTGATCTAATCTTTTCAAACATAATCTCACCTCCTAAATTCACCCACTTAGATAATATTATATATTAAGTTAGTCGTCAATATTAAAAGCAATATAAATTACTAGTTTTCTAAACCTTCTTTTATCTTATCTAATACCTTGCTATCATAAAAGTTCTTTGTTTGTCTTATAGCACTCTTAAAAGCTTTAGCATTAGAACTACCATGAGCCTTTATACATATGCCGTCTACACCTAAAAATGGTGCTCCACCATACTCTTTATAATCGAACTTCTTCTTAATATTTGCAAAAACAGGTTTTAATAGAACTGCACCTATTTTTGACTTAATCCCAGTAGATAAAATCTCATCCTTAATTATATTTAAAAGATTTGAAGCCGTTCCTTCATACATTTTCAACACTGTATTTCCTACAAACCCATCACATACCAAAACTTGAGTATCACCATCTGAAATATAACGTGGTTCTACATTACCTACGAAATTCAATCCATTTTCCTGTTCTAATAATTCATAAGTAGCCTTAGTCAATTCATTACCTTTTTCAGCTTCTGCTCCTATATTAATAAGACCTACCTTAGGATTATTATTCCCCATAACACCTTTGTAATACTCTTTGCCCATATGTGCAAAGTTAATCAAATGTTCTGGCTTACAATCGACGTTAGCACCACAATCCACTAACATAAACGGCCCATTTTTTCCTGGCATTATCGGTGCAAGCGCCGGTCTTTTTATCCCCTTAATTCTACCTACAATAAAGGTACAGCCCGCTAAAAAAGCTCCCGTACTTCCTGCAGAAATAACAGCATCACATTCTTTATCTTTAACTAGATTTAAAGCTTTACAAATACTGGAGTCCTTTTTCTTTCTTATAGCCATAACTGGATGTTCATTATTTGTGATAACTTCAGTAGTATTTACTACCTTGATTTTATCTCCTCCATAATTACACTTTTGTAACTCTTCTTTAATCAACTCTTCTGGTCCTGTTATGAAAAACTCTACATCTTTAAACTCTTCTGTAGCTTTTACAACACCTTCTACTACAGCCTTAGGTGCATTATCTCCACCCATACCATCTATAGCTATTTTCATTTGGTTCACCCCTTTTTTGTTTATATATAAAAGAAAAGAAAGTCATATGACTTTCTTTATTCTTCAGTTGAAGCAACAACTTCTTTACCTTTGTAGAATCCACAGTTCTTACAAACTCTGTGAGCCATCTTCATTTCGTGGCATTGTGGACATTCAACTATTCCTGGTAAGCTTAACTTAAAAGTTTGAGCTCTTCTAGAATCTCTTTTTGCTCTATATGTCTTTCTCGCTGGATTTCCCATTATTACACCTCCTTATTCCCCAAACAACTCTTTGAGCTTTGCTAGTCTAATATCGACATCATAATTGTTGCAACTACATTTGTCAACATTTAAGTTAGCTCCACAATTGGAGCAAAGACCCTTACAGTCTTCAGCGCAAAGTCTCTTGATAGGTAAGGTTGAAATAATACTATTTTCAACAATCAGGGATAAATCTAAAGTATCCCCCTCTACAAATATAATTCCTTCTTCATCTTGAAGTTCTTTATTATTTGTAAACCTTTCTTCTATATCAATATCTATTGGATAGATAAAGGTATCTAAGCACCTTGAACAATTAAGTTCTAATTCCGTTTCAATAGTAGCCTCTAGTTCAAGAATCTCATTTCTTGAAACTAATTGCCCTTCTACTTTAACGGGTTTGATAGCTCTAATTACCTCTCCTTCAAACTTTATAGGTTCAAAATCAAGAGAGAAATCGATAGCTTTCTTTCTTCCATCTTTCACAAGTAAATCTAAAAATTGTACTTCCATAATTATAAGCTCTGGATTTTACTCCTCATATCTTTAATAAGACATATTATACATTACGTATAGCTTGAGCAAAGCATCCTTTTCACTCCTTAGGCTTTAATTTACTCATTTCAAACACAATTTATTATATATACGCAGACATTAAAAGTCAAGCTATTTATATAATAATTACTTTGATATTAATTCTAAAGTATCTCTTGCAATCATTAACTCTTCGTTAGTTGGAATTATGAATGCTTTAACAGTAGAATCAGTTGTAGATATTTCTCTTACTTTTCCTCTTACCTTGTTTGCTTCAGTATCACATTTAACACCTAAGAACTCTAATCCCTTAAGGATCTCTTCTCTAGTTTCTGGTCCATTTTCTCCAACACCAGCTGTAAATACTATAGCATCTACTCCACCCATAGCAGCAGCGTATGCACCTATTGTAGTTCTTACTTTATAGTGGAATATATCTAATGCTAATTGGGCTCTGTGAACTTTTTCTTTATAAGCTGCATCTTCTATATCTCTAAAGTCTGAACTTATTCCTGAAATTCCTAGTACTCCTGATTTTTTGTTTAATAAATCAGTAACTTCATCAGCAGTTAATCCTTCTTCTTTCATTAAGAAAGTAACTATAGCTGGATCTATATTACCTGATCTAGTACCCATTGCTAAACCTTCAAGTGGTGTGAATCCCATAGATGTTTCAACTGATTCACCATTCTTAACTGCACATACACTTGAACCGTTTCCTAAATGACAAGTTATTATCTTAAGATCTTTTATATCTTTACCCATAACTTCTGCAACTTTTTGAGAAACATACTTATGAGAAGTTCCATGGAATCCATATTTTCTTATTCCGTGCTTTTCATATAATTCGTATGGTAAAGCGTATAAATAAGCTTCTTCAGGCATTGTTCCGTGGAAAGCAGTATCAAATACAGCTACCATAGGAGTGTTTTGCATTAACTCTTCACAAGCTTTTATACCTATCATATTAGCTGGATTGTGTAATGGAGCTAGCTTGAAGCACTCTTCTATATAAGATTTAACTTCATCATTTATAACAACTGACTTGTTATATTTTTCTCCACCGTGAACAACTCTGTGTCCTACAGCATTTATTTCTTCCATAGATGAAATAACACCATTAGTTTTATCTACTAAAGCTTCTAAAACTAATCTTATAGCATCTTTGTGATCCTTCATAGCTTCTTTAACTATGTATTTTTCTCTTCCTTCAACCTTTTGAGTTAAAACAGAACCTTCTATTCCTATTCTTTCAACTAACCCTTGAGCTAAAGATTCTTCTGTAGCCATATCGATTAATTGATATTTTAATGATGAGCTTCCGCAATTAATTACTAATACTTTCATTTATAAACACCTCTTAATTTTTTTACTTGTTTTGAGCTTGTGCTTGAACAGCTGTAAGTACAACTACATTAACTATATCTTCCGAACTACATCCTCTTGATAAGTCGTTTATTGGTTTAGCAAAACCTTGACACATAGGCCCTATAGCTTCAGCACCAGCAAATCTTTGAACTAACTTATATCCAATATTTCCTGATTGTAAATCTGGGAATACTAATACGTTTGCTCTTCCAGCAACTTGACTGTTTGGAGCTTTTTGAGCAGCAACTTTACCTACTATAGCTGCATCTAATTGCATTTCTCCATCAATCATTAGGTCTGGTCTTAATTCTTTTGCAAGTTCAGTAGCTTTTCTTACTTTTTCAACTAATTCGTGATCAGCGCTTCCCATAGTTGAGAATGATAACATTGCAACTCTTGGTTCTATCTTGCAAAGATTTTTAGCAGTATCAGCAGTAGCTATAGCTATAGCTGCCAATTGTTCATATGTAGGATTTGGATTTACAGCGCAGTCTGCAAATAATAACATACCATTTTCTCCATATGGTGAATCTGGTACCATCATTATAAAGAAGCTAGATACTACTGAAACTCCAGGAGTTGTCTTTATTATTTGAAGACCTGGTCTTAAAAGATCACCAGTAGTATGTATAGCACCTGACACCATACCATCAGCATCATCTAATTTAACCATCATAGTACCAAAGTATAGAGGGTCTCTTACTATCTTTTCAGCCTTCTCCATTGTCATACCTTTATTTTTTCTTATTTCATAAAAGGCTTTTACATATTCGTCAATCTTTTCATAGCTATTTGGATCAATAATTTCAACACCAGATAAATCAACATTAAGCTCTTTTGCCATACTCATAATCTTTTCTTGATTACCAATTAGCACCGGATAAGCTAACCCTTGATTTTTAATTTCTTCTGTAGCAATTATAGTTCTTTGTTCTTCACCTTCTGGTAAAACTATTCTTTGCTTATTTGCCTTTGCAGCTTCGAATAATTTATTCATAAGTTCCATTTCAATTTCCCCTTTCGTAGTCACAAGGACGAATCATTCATTATCTAATATACTCCTATATAGCTATATTTTTCAATAGAAATTTAGTTTAAATATTTAATTCTTTATATTACTAATTTTCTGAATATTATGCATTATATCATTTTGATATAATTTATTTCACTTTTTTTATCTTATGTTATAATGATTTTATATTTCCCTAAAAGGAGAGTAAATATGAATATTACAGGAATAATTACAGAATATAACCCATTTCATAATGGTCATTTATATCATCTTACCGAGGCAAAAAAGGCTACCAACGCTGATGGAGTAATCTGCATAATGAGTGGAAACTTTGTACAAAGAGGTGGTCCAGCAATAGTAGATAAATGGAAACGAACTGAAATGGCTTTAGAAAATGGTGTAGACTTAGTATTAGAATTACCTACTTTTTACGCTGTCTCTTCGGCAGAAATTTTTGCCAGAGGCGCTATTTCTATTTTAAACTCATTAGGAGTTGTAGATAATATTTATTTTGGATCTGAATGCGGAGACGTAAGTCAGCTATATAAAATTGCTAAAATTTTAACTACAAATAATAGCTCATTTAACAGTATATTAAAAAGCAATCTCAAAGAAGGAATGTCCTTTGCTAAAGCTAGAGAAAAATCATTAATACATTTTTCAAAAGATGATTCTATAAAGGAAGTTATATCATCATCAAATAACATATTGGGTATAGAATATATAAAGGCGATAATATTAGAAAAAAGTAATATTAAACCATATACCATAAAACGTGAAGGAAACAAGTATAACGATACATCATTATCTAAAGTCTTTTCATCAGCTACTTCCATTAGAAAAGCACTCTTAGATAACATAGATTCCTTAGAAGCTTTAAACAATGTAATGCCTTCATCTTCAATTAATATCCTAAAGGAATCTCTAGAGCTCGGATATAACTTCTCCTTCGATGAAGACCTATATAAGTATTTAAGATATAAAATCTCTACTAATTGTGTTAATTTTAACAATTTGTATGAAATATCGGAAGGCTTAGATAAAAAAATATTAAAAGAAATTCTAGATAGCATATCTTATGACGATTTAATTTTTAGAATAAAAAGTAAAAGATATACCTACACAAAGATTTCAAGATTGCTAACTCAAATTTTTATTGGATTTGATAATTTTAATCTAAATAAAGATACTATTGCTAACTATAACTACGGACGAATTTTAGGCTTTAACTCCAGAGGACGAGAGATTTTATCTTCAATAAAAAAGACCTCTTCTATCCCTTTAATTACAAAAGTTCCCAAATATCCAAATAATCCATTATTAGAATTAGATATTTTATCAACAAAAGCCTACTCTATACTAAATACAAGTTTAAACCCTAATTCAGATTATTTGAAAGGTCCTATAATAAAATAATAATATTATGAAGTCATTAGCATATAAATACTATAGATGGGAGGAGTTTTCTATGGTTACTATTATATTCTTATGGCTTCTAATTTTTGTTCTAATATTTGTATTATTGAAACTTCTTAATATAAATAAGAATTATTTTGTAAGCTTTTTAATTTCATTTTCTATTATTCTATTTGTTTTAAATCTTAAAGATTGTATAAATGCATCTTTAGTAGGACTAAATTTAGTTATAAAAACAATATTGCCAACAATATTCCCTTTTTCATTTATATGCAATCTTTTAATTTGCTACGACGGCATATCATTATACTCAAAAATTCTAGGACCTTTAATATGTAAGCCTTTAAAGCTTTCAAAAGGTTCTTCTTTTCCCATAGCTGCTAGTGTTATATGTGGTTATCCATTAGGATGTAAATATTGCTGCGACCTATACTCCTTAGGATATATAGATAAGAAGGAGTTTGAAAGACTATTGAATATAGCTTCAAATGCCAGTCCTATGTTTTTAATAGGTTCTATAGGTGCCACTATGTTTGGAAATACTAAATTAGGCTTTATACTTTTAATAGCAAATTATCTTTCTCCATTAATTATTGGTATTTTTACTATTCCTAGAGGAAAGTTTTCTAAAGAATCAAAAGAAATTTCTTCAGAAATTAAAAAAATTTCAATTGGATCAGCTTTAAAAACATCCATTGAAAATAGTGTAAATACAACATTGCAAGTTGGCGCTTTCGTTATTATTTTTTCAATTATTATAAGCATAATAAAAAACAATGCTTATATAAGCATTGTTTTTAAAAACCTAGAAGAATTTCTAAACATACCTTCTTCTTCTTTATATGGAACCTTACTTGGTAGTATAGAATTTACCAACGGATGCAAACTTATAAGTTCATCTACACTACCATTAATTTTAAAGCTTTCCATAATAAGCTTTATTTGCTCTTTTTCTGGACTATCTGTAATAGCGCAGATAAGTTCTTTTATTGGAGATTTAAATATATCACTATTTAAATACTCATTTTTAAAATTTATTCAAGGAATAGTAAGCTTTATTATTACATTTATAGCATGTATCTTTTTTATAAAAGATACTCCAGTATCAACTTTTCCAATAGAAAGTATTTATATAGATAATAAAATACTCTTTATCGTTTATAGTATATTGATATTATCGTTTATATGTACTTTAATAAGATATAAAAAGAAATTACATGCTTCTTAACTCAGCAATATTTTCTTTTATAATCTTACCAGTGTCACTTAGTCTTTCATCTATTTCTTTAGCAGCTTTTTCAAAAGACTCTTGCATAGCTGTTATAAGTTCAATTTTTTTATTTTCAACTTCTTTATCAAGCTCTAAAAGAATTTCGTTAGAATATTCTCTTGATCCTACTCTAATAGCTTTGGCATCTCTTTGTGCTAAAGCTATTATTTCATTTGCCCTAATTTTAGCCTCTTTAACCAAATCATGATTTTCAACATTCTGCTTCTTAAGTTCAGCACTTTCTCTTCTTGCAACTTCAAATTCCTTTTGAGCTTCTGAAAGTATTCTATCTTTCTCACTCATGACCCACTCTGCTTTTTTTAATTGATCTGGTAAATAATTAATAACTTGATCTATAACTTCCTTAAATTCTTTTTTATCAACCATAACTTTACCTGTAATAGGCATTTTTGCAGAACTATCTAGCATTTCTTGTAGATATTCTAACAAATCAATAATATTTAATTCTAGCTTATTCAAGCTACTCCCCCCCTAAATTTCTTATCTTATTATATACTTCTGTAATTATTTCATCAGGTACTAACCCATTTATTTTCCCACCAAATTTAGCTACCTGTTTTACAGACGATGAACTTAAGTAAGAATACTCTGATGATGTCATCATAAATAATGTTTCGATATTAGGATCTAGTTGAGAGTTCATAAGTGCCATTTGAAATTCATATTCAAAATCAGAAACTGCTCTTAAACCTTTCAAAATTACTTTAGCATTATATTCTTTTGCTAAATCAACTAATAGGCCATTAAAGCAAATTACTTCAACATTCGGCAAGTGCTTAGTTACCTTTTTTATAAGCTCAACTCTTTCTTCAATAGTGAATAATCCTTTTTTATCTATATTTACAAGTACCCCTACTATAAGTCTATCAAATATCTTAGAACCTCTAGTTATAATATCTAAGTGACCATTGGTAATTGGATCAAAGCTCCCTGGATAAATTGCTACTCTCATTATTTTTTATTTTTACTCCTCATATTTATATAAACATATTGTTGTATTACCATACTTTCTACTTTTAATTAAAGAGATCTCTTCATATCCTTTATATATTTCTTCAATAGAATCAATTTTAGTGACTATGATACCATCTTTACTTAATATTTTTTTATCATAAATTATTTTTATCGCCTCTGGAATCATTTCTCTACAATACGGCGGATCTACAAAAATGACATCAAAAAGCTTGTTTCTATCTGATAAATATCTTAAAGCTTCATAAGAATCTTTATTTAGTGCATAGCATGTATCTTCAAATTTAAGGTTTTCAATATTTTGCTTTAGTAAAGAGAATGCATCTTTGCTTCTATCTACTAAATAAACTTCTTTTGCTCCTCTACTAGCAGCTTCTAATCCCAAACTTCCTGTTCCTGCAAAAACATCTACTACCACAGCATCTGGAATATAGTTTTGTATCATACTAAACATTGATTCCTTAACTCTATCTAAAGTAGGTCTTGTTTCCATTGTTGCTGGAGGTATTAATTTACGTCCTCTTGCTTTTCCTGCTATAATTCTCACTCTAATTCCTCCTTTTTTATAACATTTTAATTCTATCATATAATTTTCTACTTAACAATTTATTTATTAGTTAAAGCATATATATTGACTCCATCTATCAAGAGACTCTGCTATTTCATTACAAAGACGAACCTTTTCTGGATTATTAGAATTTAATAATTGTTTCCCCTCTTCCCTTGCACACCTTAAAATTGCTAAATCCTCGTATATATTAGCTAATATCAATCCTTCATCACCACTTTGCCTCATTCCGAACATCTCTCCAGATCCTCTTAATTTCAAATCTTGTTCAGATATATAGAATCCATCAGTTGATGAAGTCATAATCTCCATTCTCCTTTTAGTAACTTCACTTTTAGCTTTTCCAATTAAAATACAATAAGATTCATATTGCCCTCTTCCTACTCTTCCTCTTAATTGGTGCAATTGAGCAAGCCCAAATCTTTCAGCATTTTCAATTATCATAACAGAAGCATTAGGAACATTAACTCCTACTTCAATAACTGTTGTAGAAATAATTACCTTAGTCTCATTTTTCTTAAATCTATTAATTATTTCATCCTTTTCTTTAGGCTTCATTTTACCATGCAATATTTCTACTTCTACATTTCTAAAAATTCCGTCTTTTAACTCTCTATACAACTTTTCTACTGAATTTAATTCCATCTTTTCATCTTCTTCAATCAGTGGACATACAATATATACCTGCCTACCTTTATTAATTTCATCCATAACTAAGGAATATCCTGCAGTTCTATCATTTTCTAAGAAGAATTTTGTTTCAACAGGCTTTCTTCCCGGTGGTAATTTATCAATAACAGATATATCTAAATCAGAATATACATACAAAGCTAATGTTCTCGGTATAGGAGTTGCTGTCATAACCAGTACATCAGGTCTTCTGCCTTTGTTAATAAGTTTATTTCTTTGTTCAACACCAAACCTATGCTGTTCATCTGTTATAGCAAGCCCTAAATTTGCAAACTCTACGTCTTCTTGAATCAAAGCATGGGTCCCTATAACTATCATCGGCGTATCTGTAGCTATAAGCTCTTTTATTCTTCTCTTTTCTTTTTGACTTGTACTTCCTGTCAAAAGCTCAATATGTACATCAAATTGTTCTAATAGCTTTTTAGCTTCTAAATAATGTTGATTAGCCAAAATTTCTGTAGGTACCATCAAAGTAGCTTGATACCCATTTTTAACAACATTAAACATTGCTATAAGTGCAACAACAGTCTTACCACTTCCAACATCTCCTTGAACAAGCCTATTCATAGGAAACTGGCTTTTCTGATCTCTAAGGATTTCTCTAACAACCCTAGTTTGGGCTTCTGTTAAGCTATATGGAAGCGCAGCTTTTAAATCTGCTAATTCATCAACCCAATCAAATTTTATTCCATTTTTACTCTTTAGCTTTCTTTTTAATATAAGTAATTTCATAGAGTAGTTAAATAATTCTTGGAATTTCAATCTTGTTATAGCCTTTTCTAACTCTTCTCTCCCTGATGGAAAGTGAATATTTCTAATTGCAAAATCCAAATCAGTAAGTTTATACTTTTCTATCAATTCTTTAGGAAGATTATCATTAATCTTCAAATCTTCTATACACTGATTTATGAGTTTTATTAATATCTTATCCGTCATATCCCCCTTTAAGCTATACTTAGGTACAATCTCATTTTCTTTAGCAACCTTTACTCCTACGATAGGATTGACTATCTCCAACCTATTACCTAACTTTTTATATTTACCCATTAAGTCATAGTTTTCCCCAATTTTAAAAGAGTTTTTTATAAATCTCTGATTAAACCATTTACCATCAACTACATAGCCTAAATAATCAAATTTGATAGTAGTTATAAACTTTCCTGTTTTTGTTCTCACATCTCTTTCTATACTTACACATCTACATGACAATACTTGCTTCTCTTTATCATCAATTTCATTAAAATCAATATTACTTCTAAGAAATTCATAATCCCTAGGAAAATATAGAAGTAAATCTAATACTGTAAAAATACCACACTTATTTAATTTTTCTCTTAATTTTGGTCCTACCCCCTTTAAGGAACCAATATCTTTACTTACATCCATAACTACACCTCATCTTTATAAGCAAAAAGGCTGTGCATCTGCAACAGCCTTTTTTATATTATTCTACTGACATTATGAAGTAATATAAAGGTTGATCTCCTTTATAACATTGTACATCAAAATCTTCATACTTTTCTTCTAATTCAGCTACAAAATCTTCTATTTTACTTTCGTCTACATCACTACCATAGAAAATAGTTATAAGTTCACTTTCGTCATCTATCATAGATTCTAGTGTTTCCTTAGCAACATCAAAATAGTCTGCTCCAACTTTTTTGATTTTACCTTCAACTAAACCTAACATATTTCCTTCTTTAATTTCGATACCATCCATTTCAGTATCTCTAACTGCATATGTTACAGAGCCTGTCTTAACCATATCAAGAGCTTCCATTAAACTTGCTTCATTTGAATCTACATCTTGCTCAGGGTTAAACATTGTTATACAAGTTATCCCTTGTGGAATACTCTTAGTAGGTATTACTCTAACATCTTTATCAGCTATTTCAGCTGCTTGGTTAGCTGCCATTATTATATTCTTGTTGTTTGGAAGTATGAAAATATGTTCAGCATTTAACTTTGAAATACACTCCATCATATCTTGAGTAGAAGGATTCATTGTTTGACCACCTTCAATAACGTAATCAACACCTAAATCCTTAAGGACATTAGTTATTCCACTTCCCATTGCAACAGATACAAATGCATATTTCTTCATTTCTACTTCTTCAGCTTCAACTTCTTCATTTTTATCTGCTAATAACTCTTCTTTCTCAAGCATTTCTCTATGTTCTTCTCTCATATTATCTATTTTTATCTTAGATAACTCACCTACAGCTACAGCTTTTTCTAAAACTAAACCTGGATTATTAGTATGAATATGTACTTTTATAACATCATCATATCCAACAACTATCATAGAATCACCTAATGACTCAATTTCATCTTGGAAAGCTTTAGCTTTCTTAGCATCTCCTAATATTATAAATTCTGTACAGTATCCAAATTTAATATCTATATCTTTAGCCGAACCTGCTCCAGCACCTGTAACATTGGCATCTTTTACAACTACATCTTTTATTTCAGCTTTTATACCATCTTTAAGTGCATCATACATTCCTTGTAGGATTATATATAATCCCATACCACCTGAGTCAACTACCTTAGCCTTCTTTAAAGCTGGTAAAAGTTCTGGTGTCTTATCAAGCATAACTTTTGATGCATCAACAACAACTTTTAATAAGTCAATCACATCTTGCTTTTCTTCTTTTACAGCAGCTTCAGCAGCAGCTCTTATTACTGAAAGAATAGTACCTTCTGTTGGACGCATTACTGCTTTATATGCAGATTTGCTTCCCTCTAAAAATGCTAAGGCAAGTTCAGTAGAGTCTACATCATTTTTACCTTCCAACCCTTTAGATATTCCTCTAAGAATTTGAGATAAAATAACACCTGAATTCCCTCTAGCACCCATTAAAGCACCTTTAGCTAGCTTTTTAGAAGTTTCCCCTATAGATTCAGAATTTAGATTTTCAATCTCTTTAACTGCCGCTTTAAATGTCATAGACATATTAGTCCCTGTATCTCCATCTGGTACTGGGAAAACATTTAGTGCATTTACAAAGTCGCTTTCCTCTACTAGCCTATTACTAGCATTAACAACCATATTATAAAAATCATGGCCGTTTATTCTTTCATATTTCATTATGTTACCTCCTAGACTCTAACCGCTTGAACGTTTACTGTTACTGAAGCTACACTTAAACCAGTATAATTTTCAACGCTATAACGAACCTTTTGTATTATATTATTTGCTATAACAGAAATTTTAGTTCCGTATTCAACCATAACAAATAATTCTATTTCTAATTTATCTTCATCATTAAATTGCAATTTTACACCTTTACTTAAGTTTTCAACTCTTATTAGTTCCCAAAATCCTTCTGTTGCATTTTTAGAAACCATTCCAACAACACCATAGCACTCCATAGTAGATAAACCTACTATTTTAGCAAGCACTTCCTCAGAGTAACGTATATTTCCAAGATTGTTTATATATCCAACCATATAGAATCCTCCTTATAATTATCCTTATAAAATATTGTATATTAGATAATCCATTAATTCAAGTAAAATTATACTTCTATAGGTTTTCATAAAAAATATTATTGGTATATTTCTATTTTTTTTTATTTTCTCTTGCAAAATATATAGCTTTTATGATAGAATCAATTTTGTCCTATTGAAGAGAATTTATCTTCACATAATAAGGAGGTGTTTTCAAGTGGCAAGAAGATGCGAAGTTTGTAGCAAAGGTGTTGTATCTGGAACTCAGTACTCACACTCACATCGTCAATCTAAGAGAACTTGGGCTCCTAACATAAAGAGAGTAAAGGCTTTAGTTAACGGAACACCAAAAACTGTTCATGTATGTACAAGATGCCTTAGATCTGGTAAGGTTGAAAGAGCAATATAAGTTCAAATAAAAAATGCAATTGATTTATTCAATTGCATTTTTTATTTTTTTAATTTTATAGGTATTATTATATTCCTATGTAGTTACTTCTTCCTTGTAAAAAATTTAATGATAGATGATAAAAATTTTGGTAATTTTATTGCTATTATCTTCACTAGAACCCCTCCTAAAAAAATCACCTTCCCTACATATTCATCTTATGCATTAATAAGGTAATAGGTGATAATTTTTAGGAAATTTTCAAAACAAATCTTTTTTTCTTTTTAGACAATTTATTTAATCTTTTGAATAAATAACCAAAACTTTTCCTGACTCAAACTCTATATACATTTTTTCATCTATAAATTCGTTAGATACAGTCGTAGTATCTCCCATAAATAAATCATAATTTTTTAAATTATATTTTGCATTTATTATATTTAGGTTTTTCACTACATCTCCATAAGCTAAAAATGATATGTACTTATATCTATTATCTCTATTTAGACAAATACTATTGTTAACAATAAAAATTTTATTATTTTCATTTATAATAGTAGCTTTCACATTTCTCTTCAAAGCAATAGTCAATAATCCTAAGTTTCCAAAGGTATGATCTAACCTTGTACCTGTAACCCCTAATAATATAATCTCTCTAGCACCTTCTTCTATAGCTAGATTCAACGCACTATTAGAGTCCGTAAAATCCTTCTCTGGATTAAATTCAATCTTTATCGCGCCACATTGTTTTAGATAGTTAACCTTATCTATATTAGCAGAATCAAAATCTCCTACTATATATTTAGGTACTATATTAGAGTCATATAAAGAGTCGCAACCTTTATCAGCCCCAATGATCAGTTCTGATTCATAAGCTACCTCTTTTAAAAGCCCCGCAGATGGTTTTTCTCCTCCCGAAACTATTAAAGCCTTCATGTTTATCTCCTTCTCAAAGATGAGATATTCTTTTCTATCTCTCCATTTTTAAACACTGCTGAACCAGCAACAATAACATTAGCCCCTGCTTCAATAACATCTGAAACATTTGAAGGGTCAACTCCACCATCAACTTGAATAAGTAAATCTTTATTATATTTTTCACTCATTGCTTTTACTTCTTTTATTTTATCAATAGAATACTTAATAAACTTTTGCCCACCAAATCCAGGATTTACAGACATTATAAGCACCATATCTAATTCACTTATTATATCTTTTAAAACATATGTAGGCGTTCCAGGATTTAGTGCTACAGCAGCTTTAATACCTTTTGATTTTATATACTGTATAGCTCTATCTATATGCTTCTCTGCTTCATAGTGTATAGTAATCAAATCTGCCCCTGCAGCTATAAATTCATCAATATATTTTGATGGTTCTTCAATCATTAGATGAACATCAAAAACTTTATCTGTTCTATTTCTTATAGCTTTAATTATTGGCATCCCAAAACTTATATTAGGTACAAATTTCCCATCCATAACATCTATATGAATGAAATCCGCTCCTGCATTATGAAGCTTTTCTATATCCTCTCCTAAATTTGAAAAATCTGCTGATAATATTGACGGTGCAATTTTTATCATTAATATTTCCTCCCATCCATCTTTTCTTCTAATGTTCTTATATAAAAATCATATCTATATTTATTTATTTTCCCTTCTTCTACAGCTTTTTTTACTGCACAATTAGGTTCTTTATAGTGTAAACATCCTCTAAACTTACATAGATTATTATATTCCTCAAACTCAGGAAAACTATATCTTAAGTCTTCTTTTTCAATAAAATTAACTTCTAATGTTGAGAATCCTGGCGTATCTACTATATATCCTCCTACAACATCAATTAGTTCACTATGTCTAGTTGTGTGTTTTCCTCTTCCTATCTTCTCTGATACTTCGCCAGTTTCCATATGATACTTCTCTGTTAATGTATTAATTAAAGTAGATTTACCTGCTCCTGATGGTCCACATAAAACAGTCTCGTTATTATCTAACTTTTCCCTAAGTTTTTCTACTCCAATACCCTTTTTAGCATTTATATATAGAACTTCATAACCTATATCTACTATTTTTTGCTTTATAGCCACTTTCTCTTCTTCAGATACTAAATCAACTTTATTTAAACATACAATAGCCTCAATATTATTATGTTCGCATAAAATCAAAAATCTGTTTAACAAATCAAAATTTATATCTGGATTTTTAACTGCAAAAACTACAAAAGCTTGAGTAACATTAGCAACAGTAGGTCTAATTAATTGAGATTTTCTTTCAAAAATTTCTTCAATTACACCTTTCCCATTACTAACTTCAATTTCTACATCATCTCCAACCATAGGTTTCATATCCTTATGTCTAAACTTACCTCTGGCTTTACATTCAATAAGTCCTTCTGATGTTTTTACATAGTAAAAACCACCAATTCCCTTTATTATTTTTCCTTTCATATTTCCTCCAAAGAATTTGTTCTCTTATTATAATAAACACCTTTTCATAAAAAATGCAATATATTTAAGCTATTACCTATAAATATAATAAAAATGCCACCTTTATAGTAGTAATTTTTCTTATATTTCTACTACAAAGGTGGCTACCAATTTCTCTTTTTTGCCTTTAAATTTGTTAATATTATTGAGTATTTTGTGTAGTTGTCTCATTGTCCTGTGGAGGATTTTCTGGAGGTGTATCCGTTGGTAATGATTCTATCTTTTGAATTTGTATTTTCACTTGCTCACCATCTTTGATACTTGGAGTAAAAGCAATTACTTTATACTGATTTGTCTCAGCTGATGGAGGTGTACCACCTTCTACTGTATATTTAATATTATTAGAATCTAATGCAACAATTGCATCAGATAACAACATTCCTTCTGATATAAACTGAGTTATATCAGTTGTAGGTTCAACATACTTTCCTACATAAAGCTCAATCGTAGTCCCCTCTTTAACTTCTATATCTTTCACTGGCTGTTCCAATACTTTTCCATTTTCACTTTGTCTATCTGTTTCCTGCTCCATAATATTAACTATAAATTTTTGACTTTCTAAATCTGCTTTTGCATCATTAATATTGTATCCAATATAATTTTTAACTTTAACCAGCTTAACTTCTGGTCCTTTACTTATAGTTACATAAATAGTATCTTCCTTAGCAATTTCAGTTCCAGCCTTAGGATCCTGACTTACATAATAACCTTTTTCAACATTATCATTAAATTCGTAATTTATTTCATATTTAAGCCCTTTAGAATCTAAATATTGTTTAATTACATTTTCTTCATAATCTCTCAAATTTGGCACAGTAACTTTTTCTACTCCACCAGAAACAACAACTTTAATTATAGATCCCTTATTTATCATTGTATCTGCCGCTGGATCACTTCTTAGTATTTCTCCATCTGGTTTATCACTATTTTCAGTTTTTTCTCTTTCAAGTTTTAATCCTAACGCTTCAATTTCCTTTTTTGCTTCATCAAAACTTTTTCCAATTATATTTGGAACTTTAACCTGCTTAACTTCATTTCCACCAATAAAAATAGTTGTAAATACTACTATTACTAATAAAAGAACTGCAATTACGCCTCCTATTATTAATCCTTTACCCTTTTTCTTATTTTTCTTTTTAAAATAATCATCATCAAAATCTTCTTCTTCTTCTTCTTCTTCTTCCATTTTGTTTTGAAGATTTACTTTTTCAACTTTTTTAGGTTTTGGATTTATATCAGTTTTAATAGGACTCATTACAATAGTTCTTCCACCATCATTTTCCGTTGGTGCTTGAATAATTGTCATAGGATTATCTTTTATCTTTTGTAAATCTGCAATCATTTCTTTTGAAGTTTGATATCTCGAAATAGGATCCTTACTAATAGCTTTAAGTATAAAACTATTTAAACTATCAGGTATTGTATCATTTAAAGTTTTAGGGGCAACTGGTTCCTCTTGAATATGTTTTAAAGCAATAGTAACTGGTGATTCTCCATCAAAAGGAAGTTTTGCTGTTACCATTTCATATAATACTATTCCTAAAGAATATAAATCCGTTCTAAAATCAATAAATGTTCCTTTTGCTTGCTCTGGGGATAAATAGTGAGCTGATCCCATAATTGTTGTTGTGTTGGTAATAGTTGATGACGTTGCACTTTTAGCAATACCAAAATCTGTTACTTTAACGTCACCATGCTCAGTTATTAATATATTTTGTGGCTTTACATCTCTGTGAATTATACCATTTCTATGTGCACAATCTAAAGCTTTCGCTACTTGAATTGCTATTGTACTAGCTGTAGACCAACCAATCTTACCATTAGAAACAATTATTTCTTTTAACGTTTTTCCTTCAACTAATTCCATAACAAAATAATCAGTATTATCTTCGTCTTCATGCCCTACATCTAAGACATTAACTATATTCATATCTGATAAATTTGCTATGGCCGTAGCTTCCTTTTTAAACTTTTCAGAGATATCTTTATTATCAGCAAATTCCTTCTTTAGAATCTTCACCGCTACTAATCTATTAAGCTTTTTATCTCTAGCCTTATAAACTACAGCCATTCCACCTTCCCCTATTACTTCTAATAGTTCATATCTATCCCCTAATATCATCCCGATCATCTCTACACCTCTCCTCCAAATAGCAAGACAGTAATATTATCTCTTCCCCCTTGTTCATTCGCTAAAGAAATCAAATCATTAGAAGCATTGTTTAAATCTTTACTATTCTTTATAATATTAAACACTTCTTCTTTAGATACTTCATTAGTTAAACCATCTGAACAAAGTAAAAAGACTTTAAACTTATTCTTATCAATTTTAAATATATCTACTACTACATTTCGTGCAGTACCTAACGCTCTTGTTATTATATTCTTTTTAGGATGATTTCTACCTTCTTCTTCTGTCAAAGAACCTGAATCTATTAGTTCCTGTACTAATGAATGGTCTTTAGTTAACTTAACTATTTCCTTTTCATTTATACCAAAGCAACAACTATCTCCAACATTAGCAATCTCTATTATATCACCTCTCACAAGACAAGCGGTTAGCGTTGTCCCCATACCACCATAACTCTTCTCTTCAATCGAGAGATCATATATTTTTCTATTGGCATATAAAACAGCTTCTTCTAAAGAGTGCTCTAATGAATCTTGCTTATTTATATAGCTAATAACTGATTCTACAGCCATTTTGCTAGCTACTTCACCAGCATTATGTCCTCCCATCCCATCAGCTACTACATAAACCTTATAGCGATTTCCTTCATAAAAATCAGCATAGTCTTCATTTAAACTTCTAACCATCCCTTTATCACTCTTCATACTAACCATACAATAACCCCCTCTTTTTACTTTGCAGACTCTATGTAACTCTTTCTTAGCTGTCCACAAGCAGCATTTATATCTGCACCCATTTCCCTTCTTACAGTAACTTCAATTCCATTACTCTTTAATATCTCTTCAAATTCCTCTATAACCTTTTTGGAAGGTCTCTTTAATGTATTTTCTTTTATTTCATTTACTGGGATTAAATTAACATGACATAGCATACCTTTTAAAATTTTTGCTAGTGATCTAGCATCTTCTTTACCATCATTAACTCCTGATACTAACGAATATTCAAAGGTAATTCTTCTACCTGTTTTATCTATATAATATCTACAAGCATCTAAAATTTCAGTTATACTATACTTATTTGCAATAGGCATAATTTCCTTTCTCTTCTCATCACTAAATGCATGTAATGAAATAGCTAAAGTTATGCTCATCTCTTTATCTGCTAATTCGATTATTTTAGGAACTATCCCACAAGTAGATAATGTTATATGTCTTTGCCCTATATTTAAACCATAATCAGCATTTACTATCTTTAAGAACTTCATAACATTATCAAAGTTATCTAAAGGTTCTCCACTTCCCATAAGAACAATATTTGAAATTCTATCGCCACATATTTTTTTTCCTATAATTACTTGTGATAATATCTCACCACATGTTAAATCTCTCACACGACCACCTAATGTAGAAGCACAGAATTTACATCCCATTCTGCACCCTACTTGTGTTGATATACATATTGAGTTTCCATGCTTATATTGCATTATTACCGACTCTATTATATTCCCATCATTAAATCTTAATAGCATTTTTTTAGTACCATCTAAAGAAGACTCATATACTTCTTCAATTTTAGGTATTCCTATATAAAAGTTATCTTTTAGCTTATGCTTTAAAGAATTGGGAATATTCTTCATATCATCGTAGTTCCATACTTCGTTATATATCCATGAGAAAATCTGCTTTGCTCTAAAAGCACTTTCCCCATTCTCTTTCATCCAACTTTGTAATTCTTCTAATGTAAAATCTAATAAATTTTTCATAGGTTCACCTACTATTTCTTCTTAAGCTTAGCTACAAAGAATCCATCCATATATTGATTTGGTAATATTGTTAAAGAACCATTGTCATTATATATAAAGTTCTCCATATTTCCTAAGAAGATTTTTTCTATTTCTGCATCTTTATATTTATTTAAGAACCAATTTATATTATCTTCATTTTCTTCTTTATTAAGGGTACAAGTAGAGTATACTAAAGTTCCTCCACTCTTTAAGTAATGCCATGCATTATCCATTATTTCTCTTTGAACAGGAACTAATTCTTTAAGGGAATTTCTTGTTTTGTTCCACTTTATTTCTGGTTTCTTTCTTATTATACCAATTCCTGAACATGGTACATCTATTAAAACCGAATCAGCAGAAGCTATTAGTTTACTATTTAATTTTGTTGCATCCATAACATCTACAGTTACATTATTTAATCCTAATCTCTCAACATTTTCAGTTATAAGCGATAACTTATTTTCATGTAAATCAAAAGCTAAAACTTTTCCAGTATTGTTCAATAACTCAGCTATATGAGTTGTCTTTCCACCTGGAGCTGCACATAAATCTAAAACAGTATCTCCATCTTTTACATCTAATAATGGCGCTACAATCATTGCACTTTCATCTTGAACAGTTATATATCCTTCTGAAAATACAGGATTGTTCTCAACTGATTTTCCACCTGAAATTATTATAGCTTCAGGACAAGCATATCCTTCCTCTATGTTATATTCCATTTCTTCAAGTTTGTCATACACTTCATCATAATCAGCTTTATTATTATTTACTCTTACAGTTACCTTCGGAGTCTGATTTAATCCTGATAGGATTTTCTTACCTAAGTTCTCTCCGTATTGCTTATATATCATTCTTATAAACCAATCTTCATATGAATAAATATAAGCTAACTCATTAACCTTTCCACTTTTAACTTCTATATCATCTGGATTTTTAGTATAACTTCTTAATATTCCGTTAACTAACTTAGCATCCTTATCAGATATTTTTTTAGCTAATTCAACAGCCTCATTACAAGCTGCAAACTCCGGAACTTTATCTAAGAAATGCATTTGGTATATTGCAATTCTTAATATATTTAACACTTCTTTATCCATTTCACTTATATCTCTTATAAAATTAGAAATTATCGTATCCAAAGTATTTTTTCTTCTTAATGTTCCATAAACCAATTCTGTTACTAAAGCCTTATCCTTATCAGATAATTCAGATTGGTTTAACTCCTTAGAAAGAACTAAATTTGAATAAGCTCCTTCATTTAATACTCTATTTACTACATTTAGTGCTACTTCTCTACTATTCATACTTTACCTCTTAATCGTTATTTCTATTGCTTAATGCAATTAGTCTTAATAGTTGTGTTATTGACATTAACGCTGCTGCTACATAAGTCATAGCTGCTGCACCTAATACTTTTTTTGCTCCATCTACTTCATTACCTAATAGAATCCCTCTTCCTTCTAGCACCTTTAAAGCTCTACTTGATGCATTAAATTCAACTGGTAATGTAACAAGTTGATAAATAACCGTTGCTGAAAAGAATATAATCCCTACAGTTGTAAGTCCGGGAAGACTTAAAAAAATTCCTAAAATAAATAATATCATAGACATTTGACTTGCAAAATTTACTCCTGTAGCTATTGATGTTCTTAAAACAAGCGGCTTATAATGCTCTTTATGTTGTATTGCATGACCTATTTCATGAGCAGCTATACCTGCTGATGATATTGATGTTCCATAAAATACATCTCTTGATAATCTTACAATTCTACGAGTAGGATCATAATGATCTGATAACTCTCCTCTTGTCTCTACAACTGGTACATCATAAAGACCAGCTTCATCTAACATCATTCTAGCTACTTGCTCACCTGTATAACCATTCATAGTTCTTATAGATTTATAATTTCTATAAGTACTACTTACTTTACTCTGAGCCCATAAAGCTACTAAAATTGCAGGTATTAACATAAGCATAGTTCTATCTGGATAAAATCCGAAAGGCATATTTCCCTCTCCCCTTTTTTATACTAATTTTGTTCCAACTTCAATTTCTTTTCCATTAATATATTGTTCAATAGTTAATGGCTTACCATTTGGAAATTGAATTTTTTTAATTAATATTATTCCATCAGTAGTATTTACTTTCATACCATTTTTATTAACGCTAATAATAGTTCCTGGCTCTTTAGAACTATTTTCACTTAAAACAGTACTTTCATATATCTTCATATTCTCATCTTTGTATGTTGTATGAGCTATAGGCCATGGATTAAGTCCTCTTATTAAGTTATGTATATCTTTAGCTGACTTATTCCAATCAATTTTTCCTGTATCTTTACTTAACATTTTAGCATAACAAGTTTCGCCTTCTTGCTTTATAGGAGTTATTTCTCCTTTTGACATTCCATCAATAGTTTTTATTAAAAGCTCAGCTCCACTTACCATAAGTTTATCGTGTAATTCACCAGCTGTCATATTTTCAGTAATTTCTACTTCATCTTTTAATAGCATATCACCAGTATCTAATCCTACATCCATAAGCATAGTAGTATTTCCAGATACCTTTTCACCATTCACTACTACCCAATTAAGAGGAGCAGCTCCTCTGTACATAGGAAGTAATGATGCATGTAAGTTTATACATCCTATTCTAGGAATATCTAAAACCTCCTTAGTTAATATTTGCCCAAAAGCAACTACTATTATAAAGTCTGGTTTTAATTCTTTTAAATACTCTATAGCTACTCTATCTTCCTTTAGTTTTTCTGGCTGAAAAACTTTTATATCATGCTTTACAGCAACTTCTTTCACTGGTGAAAAAGCCATCTTCTTACCTCTTCCCTTAGGTCTATCAGGTTGCGTAAACACAGCTTCTACTCCATATTCAGATATAATTTTCTCTAAGGAAGGTACAGCAAAATCTGGAGTTCCCATAAATACAATCTTCATTCTTATCTCTCCTTATTTTCTGTAATCTACATATAAAACACCATTTAAGTGATCATTTTCATGAAGTACAGCTCTTGCAAGTAATCCTTCTGCTTCCAAAATAAATTGCTCTCCTTTTTCATTAAAAGCTCTTACTTTAACATAGTTTGGACGTTCAACTTCACAAGACTCACCAGGAACACTTAAACATCCCTCATCATCAAGTTGAGAACCACTAGTCTCTAATATCTCTGGATTAATAAATACCATTAAACCATCCTCATCTCTTATATCAATTACAAATAATCTTTTTAATATACCTACTTGAGGAGCTGCTAATCCAACACCATCAGCTTCATACATTGTTTCAGCCATGTCTTTTATTAAAACTAAATCTCTTGGTGTTATTTCTGTAATCTCTTTACATTTCTTTCTTAATACTTCATCGCCAATTTTTCTTATATTTCTAATTGCCATAATTATACCTCCTAAATTAGACTGTTTGGATTAATATCTATACTTATTCTTATTTCATTATAATTGCTCTTATTATTATCATAAAGTAATTCTTGAATTTTTTTTGCAAATTTTAAATCAAATTCACCTTTTAGAACTATTTGCCACCTAAAATTTTCCTTTATTTTAAAAATCATACATGCTATAGGCCCTAATAATTCAATTCCATTATAATCCTTTAGCAATATACTTATGCTATTAGCTATATTATTCATAAAGTCTTTTAACATATTCTCATCTTTTGAAGTTCCATTTATTAACAAAATTTTTCCAAAAGGTGGATAATTCATTAAAGCTCTCACTGTAAATTCTTTTTCGTAAAAACCTTCATAATCATAATTTTTAGCATACTGTAAGCTATAATGCTCTGGTGTGTATGTCTGTATAACTACTTTACCTTCTTTAACACCTCTTCCTGCTCTACCAGCTACTTGAGTTATTAATTGAAAGGTTCTCTCTGCCGATCTATAATCAGGTATATTAATAGACATATCAGCTGCTAAGATACCTACTAAAGTTACATTGGGAAAATCTAACCCTTTTGAAATCATTTGCGTTCCTATTAAAATATCCCCTTCACCTTTTTTAAAGGCATTATATAACTTCTCATGTGAGTCCTTTGCTCTTGTAGTATCTACATCCATCCTTATAACTTTTGCATCTTTAAAATATTTTTTTATCTCATCTTCAACTCTTTGAGTTCCTGCTCCAAAAAATTTAACATACTTGCTTTCACATTTTGGACACTTATTAGGTTCTCTTTTAGTTTTACCACAATAATGGCATATCAGAAAACCATTTTTATGATATGTCATAGAAATTTCACATTCATCACATTTAAAAACATATCCGCAACTTCTACAGGATACAAAAGTTGAAAAACCTCTTCTATTTAAAAACAAAACTATTTGTTCTTTTTTCTCTAGTGCTTCTTCAATACTTTTAAATAACTTCCTACTAAATAGAGATCTATTCCCTACCTTCAACTCTTCTCTCATATCAACAAGTTCCATTTTAGGCATAGGTTTACCATCAACTCTTTTAGTAATCTCCACTAAATCAATCTCTCCTGAAATTGCTCTATAATAGCTTTCTATAGTAGGTGTTGCTGATCCTAAAACTAATTTTGCACCTTTTTTATTTGCAATATATTCTGCAACTTCTTTAGCTTGATATTTAGGATTTTGTTCCGATTTATATGTATTTTCATGTTCCTCATCTATTATAATAAGACCTAAATTTTTAGCTGGTAAAAATAATGCACTCCTTGCTCCAACGATTACTCTAGCTTTTCCTTCCTTAACTCTGTGCCATTCATCAAATCTTTCACCATCTGAAAGCCTACTATGAAAAAGTGCTACATCCTTTCCAAATCTTCCTTTAAACCTCTCTATCATCTGCGGTGTTAAAGCTATTTCTGGAACTAAAACTATTGATGATTTATCGTTTGTTAATGCATTTTGAACTAACCTCATATATATTTCAGTCTTTCCTGAACCAGTTACCCCTTTTAATAAGAAGATATTTTTATCTGAAGTTAGAATTCTTTCTATAGCATTTTTTTGTTCACCAGTTAATTCTTTATCTTCATCTTTTATATATTCTCTTTCATTATATCTAAAAATAACTTCTTCTAAAGATTTTAACATTCCTTTTTGAAGTAAATTATTAAGTTTATATTGAGATATAGAAAAATTTTTTATTAATTCACTTTTAGAATATTTACCTGAATTTTCTTTTATAATCTTTATGATTTCTTTATATCCTTCAGGATTTTTCATATCACTTAAATCATCTTTAACTAATACTATAACATTCTTAACCTTATTTTTAGCGCCCTTCATAATCCCTACAGGTATTAAAAGCCTAAAGGCATCTATATATTTACAAAGATATTTTTCTTTCAAAAAATAGATCAATTCAATGTCATCTAGGGTAATGATTGGTTCTTCTGTTTCAATTGATAACAATTCCTTCATCTTATAATCAAAACTTACCTCATCCTCTTTTTTTATACCTATTATAAATCCCTCAACTGGTTTATTTCTAAATCCAAAAGGTACTTTTACAATCTGTCCTACCCTTACCTTAGGGTTAAGGCTTTCAGGAATCTTATAAGTAAAAGGTCTATCAATTTCTACAGCCTCGCTATTTAATATTATTTCACCATAAAGAATCAAAAAATCACCCTCATAACTAATATAATACATTTAATTATTATTTAAACTATTATTTTAATATAAAGAAAAGCGCAGTTAGCGCTTTCCTAGAATCATATCAAATATATTTGTAGCTACTTGCTTCTTGCTCATCTTATCAAGATTAATAACCTTACCCTCTTTTGATAGTATAGTTACTTTATTATCCTCACTTGCAAATCCAGTATCATTTGAAGTAATATCATTAGCTACAATAAAATCTAAATTCTTGTTTTTAAGCTTCTTTTCTGCATTATTTAAAACATTATTACTTTCTGCTGCAAAACCAACAAGAATCTGTTCTTTTTTTCTTTCACCTAAAATTTTTAGGATATCACTATCTCTAGCAAGAGTTAATTCTAAATCACCCTCGCCTTTCTTTATTTTTTCATTACTATATTCTTTAGGCTTATAATCAGCTACTGCTGCTGATTTTATAACAATATCAGCAAAATCATAATACCTTAAAACAGCTTCTTTCATTTCACCATTAGTTTTTACACTTATAAAGTTAATGTCTGCTATTTTAGGTAAGTTTGTTGGTCCTGATACTAATGTTACTTCAGCTCCACGTTCTTTTGCTTCCTGTGCAATTGCATATCCCATCTTTCCAGTAGATTTATTTGTAATATATCTTACTGGATCAATTGGAGCTATTGTTGGGCCTGCAGTAATCAATACCTTTTTACCTAAAAGATCTTTCTCTTTTTCTTCAAGTTCTATCAATACTCTATCAACTATATCAGATACGTTAGCAAGCTTACCTTTTCCAATATCCCCACAAGCTAATCTACCACTAGCAGGTTCAATAAAACTATAACCATATCCTTTTAGTTTATTAATATTATCTTGAACTATTTTATTTTCATACATTTTTGTATTCATAGCTGGTGCAAAAATAACTTTTGCTTCAGTTGCCATTATTGATGTAGAAAGCATATCATCAGCTATTCCATTGGCAACTTTTCCAACAATATTTGCTGTAGCAGGTGCAATTAACATAATATCTGCCCATTGAGCTAAGGCTATATGTTGAATCTCCCAAGCTTTTGGTTCTGCAAACATATCGGTTATAACCATATTTTGGCTTAACGATTGGAAAGCTAAAGGTGTAACAAATTGCTTTGCAGACTCAGTCATTATAACTTTAATTTCAACATCTTGTTTCCTTAAGGCACTTATTATGTCTAAAGCTTTATATACTGCAATTCCTCCAGTAACACCTATTACCACTCTCTTTTTTTCTCTCATAACTATTTAGTACCTTCTTCAACCTTATGATAGCTTACTGAGCCCTCATTAATTTCATTAATAGCTAATGTTAAAGGTTTTTTTGATTTGTTTGTTGTTAATGGATTACTTCCATCTATAATTTGTCTTGCTCTTCTTGAAGAAACGATAACTAAAGAATATCTATCTTCTACCTTTGTTAGTAAGTCTACTATTGATGGATTAATCATAGAGTTGTTCATGAATTAAGCCCTCCTTAGAATCTAATATTGTATCTTTTATTCTATCTACTCTACATTTTTCAGCTGTAATAATTCCTTCTACCTTAGAAACTGCTACATCAACTACATCATTTACTACTGCATAATTATATTTAGAGATATAATTTATCTCTTGATAAGCAGATTTAAATCTTCTCATTAAAGATTCAGGTGTTTCACTTCCTCTTTTGATTATTCTCTGCTTTAATTCTTCCATCGATGGTGGAAGAATAAATATAAATACGCCCTCTTTAAAGTTTTCTTTAACTTTAAGAGCCCCTTGGATATCTATTTCTAATATTACATTCTTTCCACTATCAATCATTTCTTCCACTCTTGATTTTGGTGTACCGTAATAATTACCATATACTTCAGCATATTCAAGGAAATCTTTTTGTTCTACTCTCTTAATAAAATCTTCTTTTGTTATAAAGTGATAATTAACACCATCTACTTCCCCAGCTCTTGGCTGTCTTGTAGTAGCTGAAACTGATATAAATAAGTCGTCATGTTTTTCTAACAACGCCTTACATATAGTTCCTTTTCCAGCTCCTGATGGTCCTGATACCACTATTAATAATCCTTTATTATTAGTCATTATTCATCAACCTCATCTACAGTTTCATCTTTAGTTGATAATCTATGTGCAACAGTTTCTGGTTGAACTGCTGATAAAATTACATGATCACTATCAGTTATACAAACAGCTCTTGTTCTTCTTCCATAAGTTGCATCGATTAGCATACCTCTGTCTCTAGCTTCTTGGATTATTCTTTTAATCGGTGCTGATTCTGGGCTTACTATTGCCACAAGTCTGTTTGCAGAAACAATATTACCAAAACCAATGTTGATTAACTTAATTCCCATTGCTCTCCTCCTATTATTCTATATTTTGAACTTGTTCTCTTATCTTTTCGATAAGATTTTTTATATCAATGACTAAGTTAGTCATATGAATATCACTTGACTTAGATCCTATTGTATTAGTTTCTCTATTCATCTCCTGAATTATAAAATCTAACTTTCTTCCTATAGGTTCATCTAAACTTAAAGTTTTCCTAATTTGACTTATGTGACTTCCTAACCTTGTTATCTCTTCATCTACAGTAGCTTTGTCTGCAAATATGCATACCTCTGTTGCTAATCTATTTTGATCAACGTCTGCACCGCTTAAAAGTTCTGATAATCTCTCTTCTAATTTAATTTTATATGCTTTTGGAACTGTATCTGCTACTTTTTCAATTTCCTTAACTAAACTCTCTATTATAGTAATTTTATCTAATATATCATCTTTTAATTTTTCACCTTCAGTAATTCTCATACTGATCATCATTTCAATAGACTTTGAAATTAAAGGCTTTAATTCCTCAAATATCTCTTCTATTTTCTCTTCTTCTTGAACCATAGTTATAACTTCTGGAAATCTTGCAAGTTGCATAACTGATACATCATTCTTTACTCCGAAATTTTCTTCTATTTGTTTTAAACAATTTAAGTAGTCTTCTGCAAGCTTTAAATCAACCTTTGGTGTTCCTTCATTTTGTGAATATTTTTTTAAATTAATAAAAACATCAACTTTTCCTCTAGATAAAGAAGATGAAATCATTTTTCTAACTTCTTCTTCTAATGAAATTAAAGCTTTAGGCATTCTGATATTTATATCTAAATATCTATTATTGACACTTTTCATCTCAACAGTAAAAATACGTTTTTGTCCTTCTTCACTACTGCTTCTACCGAAGCTAGTCATACTTTTTACCATAATTCATCCCTAACTTTCAATTTTATCTTATATACTTTTAAACAATAAATATAGTTTATATTCTCTAATTGCTAATGTCAACTTTTTGTTAACAAATTGTTCATAATTAAAACAAAAAAATCTACCCCAATTAGAGGTAGACTTTTAAAATAATTATTTATCTTATAAGAAAGCAATCTTAAGAACAAATACAACTAATAATAAGTACATAACCCAAGATACTTTAGTTTTGTCCTCTTTCTTCTTAGCAAATATTAAATTATATATTAAATTAATTACTACGTATGAAATTATACCTAAAGTTAATCCATCGCCTATGCTATAAGTTAATGGCATAGCAGCTATAGTTAAAAATGCAGGTAAACCTTCAGTTATATTTTCAAACTCTATTTCCTTAACAGCTTCAAGCATTAAGTATCCAACATAAATAAGTGCTGGTGCTGTAGCACATGCTGGAATAGCAACAATGATTGGAGAGAAGAACATCGCAATAAGGAATAGTACCCCTACTGTTATTGACGTATATCCAGTTCTACCACCTTCAGCAACACCAGTTGCGCTTTCAACGTAAGTAGTTACTGTAGACACTCCTAAACATGCTCCAGCTGTTGTTCCAATTGCATCAACTAAAAGCGCTCTTCCAGCATTAGGAACATTTCCATCTTTATCTAACATCTTAGCCTTTGAACAAACTCCAACCAAAGTACCAACTGTATCAAAGAAATCTACAAATAAGAATGTAAATACTACTGTTATAAACATTTTTATATTATCAGGATGGAATGCATGTGCTAAATCAATCTTCCCAGCAATCTCTCCAATACCTTCAAATTTAAATATTCCACTAGGTAGATATATCCCCAAAGCCGCTGCAGCTTCTGTGTTTATTAAAGCATATCCCCAACCTATTAGGGAAGAAACTAAAATCCCCCAAAGAATAGCTCCTCTAACACCTTTTTTATTTAATACTGTTATTATAACTAATCCAATAATTGTAATGATAACCGCAGGTGTGAACTCTCCTAAAGCGACCATTGTAGCTTCATCAGCAACTACAAGTCCTGAATTTACTAATCCAATGAATGCAATAAATAAACCAATCCCACCAGTAACAGCCAATTTCATATTTTTAGGAATAGCATTTACTACTGCTTCGCGAACTTTAAATAATGATAGTAATATAAATATAATACCTTCTATAAATACAGCAGTTAAAGCAACTTCCCATGAGATTCCCATTCCTAAAACAACAGAGTAAGCAAAATAAGCATTTAACCCCATACCAGACGCTAAAGCAAATGGTAAGTTAGCGAATAATCCCATCATTATACAAGCAATTGCAGCTGCCAAACAAGTTGCTGTAACCAATGCTCCAGCTGGCATTCCAGTAGCTGATAAGATATTTGGATTAACAGCAATTATATATGCCATAGTTAAGAAAGTAGTTAATCCAGCAAGCATTTCTTTTTTAATGTCAACATTCTTATTAGTCAGAATTGGTAAAAGTTTTTCTTTAGTCGATAATTTCTTCGTTGATAATTCCCCCATTTTCAACACTCCTTTTAAATAATATGTAAAATAAATTAAAGCTATGACAAGTAAACCTAGATAACTCATCATAGCTTATATAACACAAGTTTATGTATATAATACCAAACATAATACAATATATTTTTATTAATAATATTCGTATTATTTCCTCCTATAGAGCTACCCTACGAATATTATTATACCACTTTTATTTTTATCGGTCAACATTTCCGAATATTTTATAGTTTATTTAAATTCATTTTCGTACATAAATTTTATTATGTATATATACCCTAATATTTTTTACTCAAATTGCTTTTTTATTTGTTCCATAGACAACCCTGAATTTATAGATAAAAGAAGCTTGACCCTTGCTTTTTGCCCCGGCAGAGTATCCCCGAATATTATTCCCAAATCTAACAACATTTTTCCCCCACCTTCATATCCATAAGATTCATGAACTCTTCCTTCAAAACATCTGGATACTATTATTACTGGAATATTGCTATCAATTGCTCTTTTTATTCCACTCACCATTTTAGGAGGTACATTTCCTCTTCCCAATGCCTCTATTACAATTCCACCATATCCCCTTTCAATAATAAAATCTATAAAAGTAGAATCCATGTCAACGGCACATTTAATTAAAGCTACATCTTTTTCAATTTTATCTATTTTGTATTTTGAAGGATTTATAGTGTTTCTATAAAAAATAACCTTATTATTATCCACAATTCCTATAGGGCCAAAGTTTGGAGTTCTAAATGCATTTAAAGCCATAGAATTTGCTTTTGTAACTTCTGATGCAGAATTTAATTCACCATTAAAGCAAACCAAAACACCTCTCCCTATTGAATCATCAGCTATAGCAGTACAAATAGATGTTGCTAAATTGAAAGGTCCATCATATCCAAGCTCAGAACTACTTCTCATAGCACCAGTTATTACTATTGGTTTAGATGTATCTATTGTTAAATCTAAAAAATATGCTGTTTCTTCTAAGGTATCAGTTCCATGAGTAATAACTATACCATCTATATCACTTCTATTTACTAAATCTCTTACAAAATTACTTAATTCTAATATTGTTTTAAATGTCATATGAGGTGACGGCATACTTGAAAAAGTATAGGATTCTATTTCCGCATAATTTTCTATCCCAGCTACCATAGCCATTATCTCTTCTCCTGTTAAACTAGGAATAGCTGCCTTAATTCTCTCATCTACTTTCATAGATATTGTCCCACCATTAAAAATAACTGCTATCTTCTTCATTTTACCACTCCATTTATTATAATTTTTATCACATTGCCCTATAAATTAAACAAACAAAAAGTGGCAAAGCCACTTTTCTTATATAAGCAATAATTTTATTTAAAACTTAATTTAATAGTTAAAGATTATTAGTAAACATTTCTTGAGTTTATTATACAACCCTACTCCATTTCTTTCAATAAATATATTTTATACACAATCCACTTTGATTAGCTCACCATAATCCAATCTATTTTTAATTTTATTATCATTTATAGGGTACATAGTTGAAACATAAATATACTGATTCATTTCGTCCACCTCCACTCCTAATAACAAATAATTATACATCTTCTTTACAAATTGAATTGAAACACTTCCTTCATCACTTTTGTAAATACCAATATAATCTGGTTCTTCCAGTATAACTTTCATGAACTCAAATATATTTTTCTTTGTATTTTTGTCTAGTTGTTTACCATGTCTTTTAATAATATGCTTTAGCACTCCAGGGCAGGCATATATAGCTCCAGTAAACTCTATACCTAATTCTTCTGCAACACTCCGCCTCAAATACCCAACTCTTTTATAGGTACAAAATTTGCTATTCATATTATCCCTCTTCACTATAATATATTAAGCACATAATAACTGCTTAATATATTATATTCCACTGTATATATATATTTCACATATAAAATATAATATTATAAGCTTAACAAAAATTTAAAAGCACCTATCTTAAAAGATAGGTGCTAATACTCTCTATAGGATTATGCAAATTAATCCGCCATTACCTTCATTAATAATTTTTTGAAGTGTTTTTTGAATCTTAACTTGAACATCCTCTGGCATCTTATAAAGTTTATTTTGTAATCCTTCTTTAACTAAAACCTCAAGTGACTTTCCAAACATATTACTTTGCCATACTAAGTCTGGATCTGTATCAAACTTCTCCATCAAAGCCTTAACTAATTCTTCACTTTCTTTTTCTGATCCCATAATTGGACTTATTTCTGTTTTGATATCAGCTTTTATGAAATGTAATGATGGTGCACTAGCTTTAAGCTTAACTCCATACTTACTTCCTTGAGTAATAATTTCCGGCTTTTCAAATTTCATTTCTGATAATTGTGGTGCTACTAATCCATAACCTGTTTCTCTAACATCACAAAGAGCATCTTTTATTTTGTCATATTCTTTTTTAGCTATATTAAGTTCTTTAATTAAAGAAATTAAATCACTTTCAGAACTAACTTCAACCCCACAATCCTCACTTAACACTTTATAGAAAATACTTTCACTAGGTTTTAACAATATTTTTGCTGTTCCTTCGCCTAGCTTAATTTCACTTAATTCTGAAGCATTCATATTTTCATCTTCCTTGAATGAATTAAATGAAGGTTTTATGTCTTTTATCTTTTCTACATCTTCACACATTCCCTTTACTATTTTAAAGAACTCTTTCTTTAGCCAATGTTCTGGGTCAAGTTTTTCTACCCATGTAGGCATATCTATGTTTATTTCTTTTACCGGGAATTCTTTAAGTACATGGACAAATAATTTTTCGATATCTTTTTCAGTCATATTATAAACATCCATAACTTGAACTGTAACATCATATTTAGTTTCTAATTGCTTTTTCAATGTTTCAGTTTCAGGTGAATTTATGTTTTTAGTATTAAGTACAACTACGAAAGGTTTTTTTATTGACTTTAACTCATCTATTACCCTCTCTTCTGCTTCTAAGTACTCTGATCTTTCTAATCCAGTTATACTACCATCTGTAGTAACAACAAGTCCTATAGTAGAATGATCAGTTATAACCTTTCTTGTCCCTATTTCTGCTGCATCTTCAAAAGGTATCTCATAATCATACCATGGTGTGTTTACCATCTTAGGCTCATCTTCTTCTAAATATCCCAAAGCCCCTTTTACAATGTATCCTACACAGTCAACTAATCTTACTTTAAAGCTTATATCCTCATCTACAGTAATCTCCACTGCCTCATTTGGCACAAATTTAGGTTCTGTAGTATGAATAGTTTTTCCTGAACCACTTTGTGGTAACTCATCCTTTGCTCTCTCTTTCTTAAAAGAATTTTCGATTTTGGGTATAACCATTAGATCCATAAATTTTTTAATAAATGTAGACTTACCTGTTCTAACAGGTCCTACTACACCTACATATATGTCCCCTTGAGTTCTTTCTGCAATATCTCTGTATATGTTGAAACCCTCCACTAATTTGCCCTCCTATATATTTTTAACACTATATATATATTCCTGCTTTTAAAAAAGTATACTGTTTTTTACACTTATAATTTCTTTTAATTATAAAAATTAAATTATTTTTTACAACAATTTATTTATGTATATTATATTTAAATACAAAAAATGCACGTATATTTATATACGTGCATTTAACTACTAATAAACTTCTGATTTTTTGTCTCTTTTTAAAAGTTCATCTACTACATCTTTAGCTTTTCTATCTTCGAATAAAACCCTATAAAGTCCATCCGTAATAGGCATTTCTACATCTAGCTCTTCTTTTAGTTTGTAGAAAGCATGACAGGCAGTTATTCCTTCTACTACCATACCAACTTCCTTTATAGCTTCATCTTTACTCATACCTTTTCCTATTAATATACCAGCTTTTCTATTTCTAGAGTGCATACTAGTACAAGTAACAATAAGATCTCCCATCCCTGTTAAACCTAAAAAGGTTTCAATATTTCCACCTAATTTTGTACCTATTCTTACTATTTCAGCCATTCCTCTGGTCATTAATGCAGCTTTAGTATTATCTCCATATCCTAATCCATCGCAAACACCCGCAGCTAATGCAATAATATTCTTTACCGCTCCGCCAACTTCTACTCCAACTAAATCGCTATTAGTATAAACTCTAAACTCTTTAGTCATAAATAAGTCTTGAACTTCTTCTGCTATTTTCATATTTTTAGAAGACGTCACTACAGTAGTTGGTATATTAAATGCAACCTCCTCAGCATGACTTGGGCCTGATAGAACAACTACAGGGTTATCAATTACATCATTGATAACTTCTACTAAAGTTTTATTTGTACCTTCTTCTATTCCTTTAGCTATACAAATAACTGGTATATCAGAAGATATTTTCCCTCGTAAAATTTCAGCCCCAATTCTTATAATCTGAGATGGTAAAGCTAAAACAACATATTCCACATCTTCTAAAGCTTCATCAACATCATTATAAGCTGTGACATTCTTAGGTATTTGTAAACCCTTTATATACCTATCATTTTTTCTATTCTTATTAATATCATTAACTACTAATATATCTCTATCATATATAGATACATCATTTCCTTTGTTTCCTAATAATATAGCTAGTGATGTTCCAAAACTCCCACCACCTAAAAAAGCCACTTTACTCATATAGATTATTCCTTTCTTTCTCTATACTCTATTTGAACTCCTGTACCACTAAAATCAAAGCTATCTCTTAACTGATTTTCTAAATATCTTTCATAAGAGAAATGTCTTGCATTTGTATCATTAACAAAGAATACAAACTTTGGTGGTTTTGTTGCCACTTGTGTTGCATAATAGATCTTAAGTCTTTTTAATGCTACTACTGGAGGTTCTTTCATAAGTATTGCTTTACTTATTACATCATTTAAGACACCTGTTCCAACTCTCTTATTATAATTATCGTAACATTCTTTAGCTACCTCTAATACCTTATTAGCTCTTTGACCTGTTAAAGCAGATATAAATAAATATTTAGCATAACCTATAAACTTTAGATTTGATTGTAAATCCTTCTTATAAACATCCATAGTCTTACCATCTTTTTCAATAAGATCCCACTTATTTACTACAACCATGATAGCTTTATTTAACTCATGAGCAAATCCTATAATCTTTTCATCTTGATCAGTAACACCTTCAGTTGCATCTATCATAAGTATGCATACATCTGCTCTCTCTATAGCCGCAAGAGTTCTTATAACCGAATATCTCTCAATCTCTTCTTTTACTTTACTCTTTCTTCTAAGTCCAGCTGTATCTATTAATGTAAACTTACCAAAATTAGTTTCTATTCTACTATCTATAGCATCCCTTGTAGTCCCTGCTATTTCAGAAACAATTAATCTTTCCTCACCTAACAGCCTATTTATTAATGAAGATTTACCTACGTTAGGCTTTCCTATCATAGCTATTTTTATATCATCTTCCTCTTCATCAGCTTCTCCTATAGATTTAAAATGACCTACTACCATATCAAGCATATCTCCAAGGCCTTTTCCTTGACCAGCTGACACTGCTACAGGATCACCTATTCCTAAGTTATAGAATTCCCAAGCATTTTCTTCATCCTTCAAGTTGTCAATCTTGTTAACAACTAATACAACAGGTTTTTTAGATTTTCTAAGCATTGTTGCAACTTCATTATCTGCAGCTGTTAACCCTTCTTTTCCATCAACAACAAACATTATAACGTCAGCTGTTTCAATGGCAATGTTCGCTTGTCTTCTCATTTGTTTTACTATTATATCTTGATTTTCTGGCTCAATTCCACCTGTATCTATCATTGTAAATACATGATTTAACCACTCTGCTTCCGCATAAACTCTATCTCTAGTTACTCCTGGAGTATCTTGTACAATAGAGATTCTTTTTCCTGCTAATTTATTAAATAATGTTGATTTACCTACATTCGGTCTTCCAACTATAGCTACTATTGGTTTTCCCATTATTTTTCCTCCTGACAAACATCGTTTATAATATCTATTAAGTCTTCTCCTGTGTGATCTACCACAAGAACCTTAACCCCTAACTCTTTTTCTATATCCTCCACTCTCACATCATCAAGCATTATATAATCAGCCGGAGCTAACTCATATCCTTTTCTGAACATATTGCTAGACATAATTAAATATTCACTTTTAATTCTACCCTTTAATTGACTTATTATATCTTTACCAGTTAAAAGTCCTGTAACTGTTATAGATTCACCATAAAAATGATTTATTATTTCAAATACATCAATTCTTATATTTTCATTAGCCCCCATTATTTTTTTAGCACCATTAAACACTTCATTAAATGCAAGTTTCCCAGTAGCTATTGTAAATGTACCGCTAATATCTTTTCTAAGATTTTGCACTCCATAATTGATTGCTTCCCTGAAGCATCTAATCATTCCAACTCCATCCTCAATTTGTTCGTACCCTTTATAAAAATCCTCTTCTGGTACATCTATTCCTGACACTATATAAAATTCATCAGACATTCTTATAAAAGGATCTCCAATTTCTTTCATAAACTTTTCTTGGAGCTCGATAACCATTTCTAACTCTTCTCTAGCTAACTCTTTATCAAAGGTTTTTACTTTAACCAATCCTTCTCTAAACTTAGTAATACCTATTGGCACCACTGCTATATTAGCAACAGATGGATGCAAGCTATATAAATCATTTATAGTTCTCTTAAGTTCATCCCTATTATTTACTTCAGGAATAAGAACTATTTGACAATGCATTTCTATACCTGCCTCTGCTAGTCTTTTCATTCTATCAAAAACTTGCCCTGCAAATCTATTACCAAGCATCTTAACTCTCAATTCTGGATTTGTCGTATGTACAGAAATATTTATAGGACTAATCCTATATCTAATAATTCTATCTATGTCCTCATCTTTCATATTAGTTAATGTTACAAAATTTCCTTGAAGAAAAGATAGTCGTGAATCATCATCCTTAAAATATAAAGTTTCTCTCATTCCTTTTGGATTTTGATCTATAAAACAAAACATGCATTTATTGCTACATCTTTTTGCTTTATCCATTATTCCGCCACCAAATTCTAAACCAAGCTCTTCCCCGTAATCTTTCTCGATTTCATACTCCCAAATCTCGCCACTTGATTTTTCCATCTCCAACACTAACTCTTCATCTGCTGTTAAAAATCTATAATCAATAATGTCTGTTACTTTTTCTCCATTTACTGATAATAAAATATCATTAACTTCGATGCCAATCTCTTCAGCAATACTATAAGGTATTACATTTGTTACTACATTCTTCATAACGTCACTCCTATAATAACCTATCATCTCTATGATATATTAACCTATTAATTATCTTCAGTCAATAAAAGAGATTATCTTGCGTTACATTTTTACAAATAAAATAAAGAATATGAGAAGATCTCATATTCTTTATTATTACTCATTTAAATCTACGTAATCACCTTTTTTAGAAAAAATTATCCACTCACAAATATTTGTAACATGATCCCCGACTCTTTCTAAATATTTAGATGCAAATAAAATTTGTGCACCTCTATTTATCATAGTTTCATCTTTAGCCATCTTTTTAAGCATTTCTGCAAATAATCCTCTATATAGTATATCTACCTTATCATCCATCTTGCATATTTCGTATGCCTCTTCAACATTTCCATCTACAAATGCTTCAATAGATTTTCCAATCATATTAATAAGAATATCAACCATTTCCCAAATAGGATCACACTCCTCACCAATTGGCTCTAGTTCTACTCTCTTGGTTATCTTACAAATATCTACTGCATAGTCTCCCATTCTTTCTAAGTCTGTAACTATTTTAGATGTAGTAAATATTTTTCTTAAATCTGTGGCCACCGGTGATTCCATTGCCATAGACTTTAAACATTGCTCTTCAATTTTTTTATTTAATTCATCTACCTTATCATCATTTTTCATTACTTTTTCTACAAGAACCATATCTCTGTTTTTAAAAGCTTCAATACTATCATGTAATTGTTTTTCTACCAAACTTCCCATTTCTGCTAATTCAGAAATTAATGTTTTCATTCTATTATCTAAAACATTTCTTGTCACACTCTCACTCCCTTTATACTTTTAGCCAAATCTTCCTGATATATAATCCTCTGTTCTCTTATCTTGTGGTCTATAAAAAATATCTTCTGTTCTTCCATACTCTATAAGTTCACCAGATAAGAAGAAGGCAGTTTTATCAGCTATTCTACCTGCTTGTTGCATATTATGAGTAACAATAACTACAGTATATTGTTTCTTCAATTCATGCATAAGCTCTTCCATTTTATTTGTTGATATTGGGTCCAACGCAGATGTAGGTTCATCCATTAAGATTATTTCAGGAGATACAGCTATAGTTCTTGCAATACATAATCTTTGCTGCTGTCCTCCAGAAAGACCTAATGCACTCTTTTTTAGTCTATCCTTAACCTCATCCCATAATGCAGCCCCTTTTAAACTTCTTTCAACTATTTCATCTAATGTCTTTTTATCTTTTACTCCATGAATTCTTGGACCATATGCAATATTATCATATATAGACATTGGAAATGGATTAGGTTTTTGGAATACCATTCCTACTTTTTTTCTTAAATCAATTTCATCATAATCCTTATATATATCTTTTGCCCCAACAAGAATTTCACCATTAATTTTAACTATGGGAATAAGATCATTCATTCTATTTAATGTTCTTAAAAAAGTAGATTTCCCGCATCCTGATGGTCCAATTAATGCTGTAACCTTATTTTTTTCTATTTCTATATTTATATTCTTCAGAGCTTGATTATCTCCATAAAATAAATCTAAATTTTTCACCTGAATTTCAGGTGTTGTTATATTTGACATACTTACACCTCTTAAATTTGTATAATATTAACTTAGTTACATCTAATTAATAATCAGCCTTATTTAACTTTTTACTTATTAGCTTAGCCACAAGATTTAATATTAAAATCATTGCTATTAAAACTATTCCTGCAGCAGCTGCTGATGCTATATCTCCCTTTTCTTTTGTTTCTAAAAAAGCATGAACTGTTAACGTCCTTCCACTTGCCATAATACTTTTAGGAATTTTATACACTGTACCTGCTGTTAAAAATAATGCAGCAGATTCACCTATTACACGCCCCATAGATAAAATCACTCCTGAAAGTATTCCTGGTATTGCACTTGGAAGAATTACTTTATATAAAGTTTGGAATTTTGTAGCTCCAAGGCCAAGTGACGCTTCCCTATATGAAGGTGGTACAACTTTTAAAGCCTCCTCAGTAGTACGTATTATTACAGGTAATATGATTATAGATAAAGTTAACGAACCTGCGATAAGTGAATAGCCAAAATTCAACGCCGCAACAAAGAATGCTGCTCCAAATAACCCATAAACTATTGAAGGTATTCCTGCTAAAGCCTCTGTCGAATACCTTATAACCTTTACCATTCTTCCTTGTTTTGCATATTCTTGTAAATAAACAGCAGCAAGAACACCTATAGGTGTTGCTATAGCTAGTGATAACCCAACTGTATATAGAGTAGATATTATGAACGGTTTTATTCCACCTCCACCAGATGGTTTATATTCACTAAATAAGTAATTGAAATTAATTAATTTGTATCCTTTTATAAATATAAATCCCAGTATAAAAATCAATATTCCTACAGTTACTACTGCTGATAAATATAATAATATTTTTAAAATATTCTCTTTAAATTTTCTCATTTTTATTTACCTTCCTTATTAGAAAGTTTTGAAATAACTAAATTTAATATTAAAATAAATGCAAATAATACAACTCCAGTAGCAAACAGTAATTCTTGATGTGCTTGTGATGCATATCCCATTTCTAATGCAATATTACTAGTAAGTGGTCTTACTTTGTCAAAAATAGATGTTGGTATTTGTACTGAATTACCTGCAACTAAAATTATAGCCATAGTTTCTCCAATTGCTCTACCACTACCAAGTACTATTGCAGCTAGTATACCTGATTTAGCTGCAGGTACGACCACTTTAAATGTTGTTTCTATATGTGAAGCTCCCAGCGCTAACGAACCTTCTTTATAACTTTTCGGAACTGCTTTTATTGCAGTAGTTGAAACCGAAATTATTGTCGGTAACATCATTACAGCTAATACAATAATTACTGCAAATAAGCTTTGACCTTGAGCTAAATTAAAAGTTCTTTGTATCCACGGAACAATTATTGCCAAACCAAATAATCCATATAATACAGATGGTATTCCAGCTAAAAGTTCGACTGCTGGAATCATAAATTTTGATACTCCTTTCGGAGCAACCTCAGCTATAAATATAGCTGTCAATAACCCTATAGGAACCCCTATAATTAATGCTCCTAAGGTACCATATATAGATGAAATTATCATAGGTAGTATACCGTATTTAGGTGTTTCTGATGTTGGGTACCAATCAGTACCAAATATGAATTCTACAAAAGATTTACCACCTGTAACAAAAGGCTTTAATCCCTTCATAAATACAAATCCTATAATTAAAATCAAACTTACTACTGCAACAAGTGCACATATTAAAAATATCACTCTAGTAATTTTATCAATAACATATTTACTTGTATTACTCTTTTTATTTCCCTCTACCATTTTAGTCCTCCTAATGGTAATAAATAGCCTTCATTTATGTAGTAAAAATGCCTCAACTATGAGGCATCTTTACCTAAATATTCTTTATTATTCTAAAGTTATTAGTTTATTCTCTTTAACGATTTGTTGTCCTTCTGCACTTAATACATAATCAATTAAAGCAGTTCCAGCTTCAGTTAACGAATCTTTCTTAGTTACTAATAAGTAAGGTCTTGATAATTTATATCCTCCTGCCTTTACATTATCTGCTGTAGCTTCAACATCATTTACTTTTAAAGCAGCTACACTATCATCGATAAACTCAAAAGAAGCAAATCCTATTGCATTTTCATTACCAGCAACTGCAGTTTTAACAGCTCCACTACCATCTGCAATTGTAGCATCTTTAATTAGCTCTTCTGATTTATAATCAACGATTTCTTGGAAAGCATCTCTTGTTCCAGATCCTTCTTCTCTACTAATAACAACGATTGGAGAATCAGCTCCGCCTATTTCTTTCCAGTTAGTTATTTTCCCTGTATATATATCTTTAATCTGTTCTAAAGTTATGTTTTCTACTTTGTTTGCTGGATTTACTAATAATGCAATACCATCATGAGCAATTACTGTTCCATCTACTTGTGAAGCTTCTTCGCTTTTTAACTCTCTTGAAGACATTCCAATTTCTGAAACTCCGTTTATAACATCTTTAATTCCTGCACCTGAACCATTTTCTTGAACTTCTAATGTTACACCGCTATTTGCAGCTTCATACTTCTCTTGAACTTTTAACATTAATGGTCCTACAGAAGTAGATCCTGAAATCGAAATAGTTGTTTGAGTTTCTGTTCCAGCATCTCCACTTTCTTCATTACTTCCTCCGCAACCTGTTAAAGTTGCTCCCATCATCATTACTACTAAAGCACCTACCATTAATCTCAACTTTTTACTCTTCATAAATTTTCCTCCAAATCCACTTCATTTAATTTGTCCATTTATTAAATTCATTTACCTTACAATATCAATAATAGTATTTTAAAGTTAAAGGAATATTATACAATTGTTAAATAATATTATAGGAACGTTAAGTCAATGTTAACTATGAATAAAAGCGTAAAAAAAGAGTTCATTGCATACTATAGCAATAAACTCTTCTTAGTTATATTCTAATCTTAACAATAAACTTTGTACCTTCTCCAAGTGTTGAGTGAACATCAACTTCCCCATTAAAAAGCTTAACAATATGTTTTACAATAGCTAATCCTAATCCAGTACCCTTAGTAGACCTTGATTTATCAACTCTATAAAATCTTTCAAATATTCTTGGTAAATCATCTTTTGGTATACCTATACCATCATCCTCTACTACCATTATAAAATAATTATTTTTCTCAAATAGGTCTACTTTAACTTTCCCATTTTCTTTCGAATACTTCACTGCATTATCAACAAGATTCATACTTAACTGATAGAATTTATCTCTATTACCACTTAAACATCCTTTATAATTATCACTTATTGTAATCTCTATCCCTTTGGCTGTAGATTCAGCACTTATTACATCTACAACATCCTGTAATACTTCTAATGGTTTAAAATCTTCTACCTTTGTTACCTTCATATTTTCTATATTCGATAAAATCAATATATCATGAATCAACCTACTTAACCTATCAGCTTCTTTATTTATAATATCTAAAAACTTCTTCCTAGTTTCATTATCATCAACATATTTTAAAGTTTCCGAAAACCCTTTTATAGACGTTAAAGGAGTTTTTAGTTCATGAGAAACATTAGCTACAAATTGACTTCTCATATTTTCTAACCTTTTAATATCTGTTATATCAGATAATGTTATAACTATCCCTATGGTACTTATATTCCCATTTATTATAGGTGCCTTTTTTACTTTTAAATCTCTTTGCACAGGATGAAACAACTTTATTTCTTTTGAGTCAATCTCTGGAATATTTTTTGCAAATTGTAATAAATCATAATCAATTATACAATCTTCAATTTTCTCACCAATTATTTCTCCCTTCAAGCCAAATAACTTTTTAGAATAGTTATTTATAAGCATTATTTTACCATAATTATCAATAGCTATAACCCCACTATCCATACTTTCCAAGATAGCTTCTAATTTATTTTGTTTGTCATAAGAATCATTTATCTTGATTTGTAACTCATCAGCCATTCTATTAAAACTTTTAGCTAAAGATCCAATCTCATCATTATTATATACTTTAGCTCGATTGTTTAAATCACCATTTACAATCTTAGCTGTAGCCCCTTCTAGCTCTTTAATAGGATATATTATAATCCTTGTCAACTTAATAGATAGTCCTAAAGCTAAAATAGCTACTATAATTATTATGAATATATAATATTTAAAATTACCTGATAAAAATATCATTATAGCGCTTGTTGGCACCGAACTTCTTACAACCATATTATCATTTAATTTAGTTGCATAATAAACCAAATTAACAGTAGAAGTTTCGCTATATCTAACACTAGAACCCTCTCCATTAATAAAGGCCTTTTGAATCTCTTCCCTATCAATATGATTTTCAGAAATGGAGCCTTCATTTTCCGAATCATATAAAACATTCCCTTGTATATCAATTATAGTAAATCTAACTTGATTATCATCTATCCTAAACTTACTAAAATCAAGATCATTTTCCTCTACTCCTTTAATAAAAAGCTCATTATATACAGATAAGATACCTTTTGCTCTTTCTATCTCATGCATATTAATTAACTCTATAAAAGATAAACATACTAATATAAGAGAAAATATTACCGTTGCAAGGGATGATATTATTATTCTTTTTTTCATAATATTATAGATCTGGGTTAAATCTATACCCTACTCCTCTTATAGTTTCAATAAATTTTGGGTTTTTATCATCATCTTCTATTTTCTTCCTTAAATATCTAATATGAACATCAACAGTTCTTGTTTCTCCTATATATTCATATCCCCAAATTTTATCTAGAAGCATTTCTCTTCTTAAAATTTTCCCTCTATTTTTAATTAACATTTCTAAAAGTTCAAATTCTTTTAATGTTAAATCAATCTTATTATCTTTAATTCTTATTTCCCTTTTTTCGAAATTAGCTGCTAACTCTCCAAATACGACAATATCATTCTGTTCTTCCTTAACATTTATCCTTCTCAATACAGCCTTAACTCTAGCTAACAATTCCCTTACAGAAAAAGGTTTTGTTATATAATCATCTGCACCTAATTCTAATCCTAATATTTTATCAAACTCTTCACTCTTAGCCGTAAGCATAATAATTGATGTATTCTTTATATCTGCTTTTGATCTTATATCTTTACACACGTCATAACCATCTTTTCCTGGAATCATTAAATCTAAAAGAATTAAATTAGGTCTCTCATTCATAGCTAAATTAACTGCATCTATTCCGTTATTACATGTTATTACATCATATCCTGAAGACAGTAAATTATATTTTATAAGCTCCACTATATGTTCTTCATCATCTACTACTAATATTTTTTCATTAGCCATCAAGCATTCCCCCTAAATTTTATTATTTCTTATATGCAAAAGTAAATAATCTCCCGTATGTTCCAACGCTCTTTCTATATGAAAATAGCTTTATCTCTTCCTCACAATAAGTACAAAGGTTAATAGTATAAATATTATCTTCCTCAATCTTCAAACTTCTTAAATCCTCAAGAATACAACGTTCCATACTAAGGTTTCTACCATTAAACAGCTCATTTTCATCTATTTTTGTCTTATCTAAAAATCTTTCTTTTAATTCTTCAGATACTTCATAGCAGCACTGCCTTATATGAGGTCCTATGTAGACTTTAATATTCTCGATTCTAGTTCCATATTCTTGAATCATTTTTTCAATGCTCTTTTTAGTTATTGAATTAAAGGTTCCTTTCCATCCACTATGAATAGCAGCTATAACTCCTTCAACTTCATCTACTAAAACCACTGGAACACAGTCTGCTGTAAATGCTCCAATAATAACATTCTCTTTATTGGTTACTATTGCATCCCCTTCTCTTTCTATAAACTCTTTAGCGTTATTATTAAATACAAATACATTATCACTATGTATTTGGTGAAGGTATACAACTTCATTAACATTAAAATCTACTTTTAAAGATTCTATATTTTTTAGCCCTTCATCATTATTTCTATTAAAGCTTCTATCATATTTAGCAGTAGAAAACACTATATTAACCTTTTCTCCCTCAACAATCAAAAAATCCTTGAAGGTTTTCAAATTATTTCTATCTATCTTTTTCATAAAAATCCTCACTTTTTATATACTTGTGGATATTTTAACATTTTTTATACTTATTTTCTATTTAAACGCATTATTTTTTACTTAGTTTTAACTTTAACCAATGAGTCTACCTTTAAACTAATTAAAAACTTTTAATTTTGTAAATAGTAATTATGTCTTCTATCAACAATGCAAAAATAGACTTTCAAAATTAAGAAAGTCTATTCTTATAATTATTTAGTCATTAAATTTTTTATTTCTTCTAAAAACGTATTAATATCTTTAAATTGTCTATATACAGAAGCAAATCTTACATATGATACTTCATCTATTTTTTTTAATCTTTCCATTATCATTTCGCCGATTAATTTAGTTTCTACTTCTGTAAGCATTTTATTAGATATAGACTTTTCTATATCTTCTGCTATCTCCTCAATTTGCCTTCTAGAGATAGGTCTTTTTTGACATGCTATTATAAGACCATTGACGATTTTTTCTTTATTAAAATTTTCCCTTGTTGAATCTCTTTTTATAACTAAAATAGGAATATCCTCAATTTTTTCATAAGTAGTATATCTTTTACTGCAATTAGCACATTCTCTTCTTCTTCTAATAGTTGTATTATCATCGGTCGATCTAGAATCAACTACCTTACTTTCGTCAAATCCGCAAAAAGGGCATTTCATATTTATCAAACCTTTCTCATATGTACTTTACTATATTATATTACCTTTTAATAAAATTTACTAGATTCTATTTTGTTCTAATTGTCTTTGAATATCACTACCATCAATGAGTAATACATCTACTCCAAGTTTAATTACCTTCTCCCATGGCACCTCTATATCTTCTTCTTTTCCAAACCAACTTTTATTAGGTGATGGTAGCGTTAATGATATAACTCTCTGTTCATTAACATCTACTCTAAAATCCTTAACATATCCAAGTTTAGAACCAGTAGATATATCAATAACTTCCATACTTCTTACAGCATTTGTTGAAAATAAAACTAAATCCTCATCCATAATTACCCCTCCTATTCTACTTAATTATTTATATGATTACTATTAACTATTTATTATTAAAAATAAAAAAAGAGGACTCAAAAGAGTCCTAAATATATTTTTTCATATGTTTTAATGCAGTTTTTTCTAACCGTGAGACTTGAGCCTGAGAAATACCTATTTCATCTGCTACTTCCATTTGAGTTCTTCCATTAAAGAATCTTAATGTTAAAATTAGCTTTTCTCTATCATTAAGCTTTTTCATAGCTTCTTTTATAGAGATGTTTTCTAGCCAACTATCATCACTATTTTTAGAATCACTAATTTGATCCATAACGTAAATCGCATCACCACCATCATGATATATTGGTTCAAATAATGAAACCGGATCTTGAATTGCATCAAGAGCAAAAACAACATCTTCTCTAGGAATATTAAGTTCTTTTGCTATTTGGGAAATAGTTGGTTCTTTATTATTGTCTTTAACTAATCTATCCCTAACTAATAGCGCTTTATAAGCTATATCTCTTAAAGACCTACTTACCCTTATAGCATTATTATCTCTAAGATATCTTCTAATTTCTCCTATTATCATTGGAACAGCATAAGTTGAAAATTTAACATTTTGCCCTAAATCAAAATTATCTATAGCCTTCATAAGTCCTATACATCCAACTTGAAATAAGTCATCTACATTTTCGCCCCTGTTATTAAACCTTTGTATAACACTTAAGACCAACCTTAAGTTCCCCTTAATAAATGTTTCCCTAGCAGTTTTATCGCCTTCTCTCATTTTTAGAAGGAGTTCTCTCTTCTCTTTTTCTTTAAGTACTGGTAATTTTGAAGTATTTACTCCACATATTTCAACCTTGTTAATGATCAAAATCAACAACTCCTCATCAAGAAATAACATACTGCATTTTAAATTATTTCCGATAGAGGTATCTTTTATACTAAGACAAACTATATCATTTTATTGATTTCTTTTTTTAACCTATTTATAATTTTCTTTTCTAACCTTGATATATATGATTGCGATATCCCAAGCATATCTGCTACTTCCTTTTGAGTCTTTTCTCTATACCCGTCTAACCCAAATCTTAACTTAACAATTTCTTTTTCTCTTTCATTTAAATTTTTTAAAGCTAAAAATAATAATTGTTTATCAACTTCATCTTCAATCATATTGTAAACAGTATCATTTTCAGTTCCTAAAATATCAGACAAAAGAAGTTCATTACCATCCCAATCTATGTTTAAAGGTTCATAAAATGAAACTTCAGCCTTTACTTTACTATTTCTCCTTAGATACATAAGTATTTCATTTTCTATACATCTAGAAGCATATGTTGCTAACTTTATCTTTTTATCAGGATTAAAAGTATTAACAGCTTTTATCAATCCAATAGTCCCAACTGAAATTAAATCTTCAACCCCTACCCCTGTATTCTCAAATTTTCTCGCTATGTAGACTACAAGACGTAAGTTTCTCTCTATCAGTATATCTCTTACTTCACTTCCTCCAGTCGTTAACTTTTCAACTAATTCTTCTTCTTCATCCTTTTTTAAAGGTGGTGGTAAAGCATCATTACCGCCTACATAAAATACTTTTTTTGCAAACAAATTAAACTTAGATAAAATTTTATTTAATAGTAAAATTATTTTTCTCATATTTCCTCCTATATAACCCCTCTTGATAATAATGCTTGATAATCATTGTCTTTGCTTAAGACCATTGGACTTTTACAAATAATTGCGTCAATTTTTTTCCATTCATCACATAAAGTGTTTCTTATCATTATCTTATCACCTTTAATGCCTTCAAGTTGTCCACATTCTGTTATCGTATTGTAATTTATTATATACTTATCATTTTCTTTTACATCAATTTCTTTTAAGTATTTATCCTCTATTATAATACAAGGCAAATTACTTACTACTTCCCTAAGCTCATTTCCAGTATCTAAAAAGCCTTTTAGAATTAATATTTTACCTCCAACATTTATATAAATATCATATATAAAATTCTTAATTGCAGCCCTATCCCTTAAATAATCATTTACCCTTACTAAAACTATATAAAATATCATAAGTGATAATAACATCCATTTTATTGAATAATTATTTATACTAAAGGAATCACCTAACACATAGGTATTTTGCATCATTACAAGACCAAAACATAATCCGCATAACATAAAAGAATTAATGAAAAATACAATAGTCCCTTTAATTACATTCGCCACTCTCTTTGGTCTTATTACTATTGTTATCATTATCATCGCAACTAAGAATTTAAATACTAATGAAGATAAAAACTTCACTTCTGAAAAAAGCACTAGGGTATATATGGCTCCAATTAATGCCGACAAGTAAATATTTATATTTCTATATTGATATTTTAATAACTTTGTAGTAACTAATAATAAAAATAAATTTATTATGAAATTTTCTGCAATTATAACATCTACATATATTTCCATATAACCCCTCCTCATTAAATAAAATTATACTTCTTACTTCATTATTTTTTTGTCATAATTAATACTAACTATGAAATTTTCCCTCTAATTTTTTTTACAATAAAGCACATTTTTTTTATTACATAAAAATAAAAAGCTATCAAAACTTAATTTGATAGCTTTTTAAAAACAATGTAACATTTTATTTATTCTTTTATCTTCTTGATCTCAAGAAACTTGGTATATTAACACTTTCTCTGTCAATATCTAATAAAGGATCAACTTTAGATGTTACTTCCTCTTTAACTACTTCTTCAACTTTTGGGGTAGGTGTAGTTTTTACCTCATTCTTTGGTTCACTTGCCTTTAATGATGATTTAGCGTTATCATCTTCAAACCCTGTTGCTATTACAGTCAATCTAATCTCATCATTTAAAGTTTCATCAATAACTGCTCCAAAGATAATATTAGCGTCCATATCTGCAGCTTCTCTTACAATTTCAGCAGCTTCATAAACTTCTATAGCTCCTAGATCTACACCACCTGTAAAGTTTATTATAACTCCAGTAGCACCATCTATTGATGTTTCTAATAATGGTGAAGAAATTGCTTGTCTTACAGCGTCTTGAGCCTTATTATCTCCTTTACCATATCCAACACCCATATGTGCTAAACCTTTATTTTTCATTACAGTTTCTATATCTGCAAAGTCTGCATTTACAACTCCAGGAATTGTTATTAAGTCAGAAATTGCTTGTACCCCTTGTCTTAATACATCATCAGCTAATCTAAATGAATCAAGTAAAGTTGTTTTCTTATCAGCCATAGCTAATAACTTCTCATTTGGTATTATAACTAATGTATCTACTTTTTGCATTAAGTTTTCTATTCCCATTTCAGCATGTCTCATTCTTCTTTTACCTTCAAATGGGAACGGTTTAGTAACAACTCCTACTGTAAGTATATCCATAGACTTAGCTATTTCAGCAACTACTGGAGCAGCACCTGTTCCTGTTCCACCGCCCATACCAGCTGTTATAAATACCATATTAGCACCTTTTATTGCTTCTGCTATTTCTTCTCTACTTTCTTCAGCAGCTTTTTTACCTATTTCAGGATTTGCTCCTGCACCAAGACCTTTTGTTAACTTTTCTCCAATTTGAATTTTAGTATTAGCATGTGATAATAATAACGCTTGTTTATCAGTGTTAACTGCTATAAATTCTACATTTCTTAATCCTTCAAGTACCATTCGATTGACAGCATTTCCTCCGCCGCCACCGCAACCTATGACCTTTATATTAGTTAATTCTTGCATATCTAATTCAAAATCTAACAAAACAATTCCTCCTTTAAAAATCTCTATTAGTAAAGTTTAATAATTCCATTAAAATATTTAATAGTTTAAGCTAACTCATGCCTGTATTGACTATAAAAACTTATCCTATTATAATTTTACATCATTTCATATACATTTAACAATAGAAAATATATATTTATTGAAGAATTTTGTAGGTTTTAGCAGACTTTAGGTGTATTTTTACCTTTTAATAAAAAATCTGCGAAAAATTTTATAAATTATTCTTCTACCATATAAGTTAATTAGTTCTAAAATCAAATATATTGAATATACTTTTCTACTCTTATTAATTTATTCAACATATATTATAAATTTCCTTCAGCTTTTTCAATTTATTGGAAATAAAATAAAGGAGGATTTTTATCCCCCTTCACTTGCTTACTAAATTAAAGCATCATAAGTCGCTTTAATGTCTCTCTATCAACCGAATAACTAATAGCCGATTCTGATGATATTTCTCCTCTTTTATACAAGTCTGCTAAAGCCATATCCATTGTCTTCATTCCATATTTACTTCCTGTTTGAACTGCTGATTCAATTTGATGTGTTTTTCCCTCTCTTATTAGATTTTGTATACCTGGTGTAGTTACCATAACTTCTAAAGCGGCCGTTCTACCAGATCCATCGGATTTTTCTATAAGCTGTTGTGATACTACAGCTTGTAAAACTGATGACAATTGAACTTTTACCTGCTGTTGTTGATACGGTGGGAAAACATCTATTATTCTATCTATAGTTTTTGCAGCTCCAATTGTATGAAGTGTGGAAAGAACTAAATGCCCCGTTTCAGCCGCTGTTATTGCTATAGAAATTGTTTCAAGATCTCTCATCTCTCCTACTAAAATAACATCTGGATCTTCTCTTAATATTGCTTTAAGTGCATTTTGATAGCTTTTACTATCTTTTCCTATCTCTCTTTGATTAATTATACAAGATTTATGTTTATGCAAGTATTCAATAGGATCTTCTAATGTTATTATATGCCCTTGTCTTGAAGAATTTATCTCATTAATCATGGCAGCTAGGGTTGTACTTTTTCCGCTTCCTGTTGGCCCTGTAACAAGTATTAACCCTCTTTGTTTGTTTGCAATTTCTTTTAAAACTGTTGGATATCTAAGTTCCTCAAGTGTTGGTATTTTTAATGCTATAACTCTTATAGCTATTGCATCACTATTTCTTTGTTTAAATACATTAACTCTAAATCTCCCTACTCCAGTTAAAGAATATGATATATCATACTCCCCAATTTCTAAGTACTCATCATATTTTGACTCTAAAATTTCTTTTGCAAATTTTTCTATATCATTAGGTAATAAGTTTTCTTTACCTATTTGAACTAGTTTCCCATTCTTTCTTACTGTAGGTGGTACTCCTACAGTTAAATGTAAATCTGAAGCCCCCATCTCTATGGTGTTAACCAATAATTCTTTTAAAAAATACATATAAATCCCCTTTCAGGCTTAAAATATCAAGCTGTTACTTATATTTTATAAAAGATATGGTAACATTTCAATGTATTTTAAATTTTTTATAATATTTTGTATTATTTAGAAGATAATTCCTTTTTCAGTTTCTTTAAAGCTTTTTTTTCGATTCTAGAAACATATGATCTTGAAATTCCTAAGTCTCCAGCTATCTCTCTTTGAGTTCTGCATCTTCCATCTATTAATCCATACCTCATTTTTAATATTTCAGATTCTCTATTTGTTAAAACTGTGCTCATTTTGCTATATAGAGCTTTTATCTGTAAATTAACTTCTACCTTATCAAGAACAGAATCTTTATCACTACTTAAAACATCTATTAAACATATTTCATTCCCTTCTTTATCTACCCCAATAGGATCTTGTAAAGATGTCTCACTATTTTGCTTTTTATTATTTCTAAATAGCATCAAAATTTCATTTTCTATACATCTAGAAGCATATGTAGCTAGTCTAGTACCTTTTGATGCATCAAAAGAATCTATAGCTTTAATTAGACCCACTGTTCCAATAGAAATTAATTCATCAATATCTTTGTTTGGAAAAGAATATTTCTTAACTATATGTGCTACAAGTCTTAAGTTTCTTTCAATAAGAATACTTTTTGCTTTTTTATCTCCTTCCTTCAACAACGATAAATACTTCTCCTCTTCCTTTTCGTCCAAAGGCTTTGGAAATGTATTATTTCCCGAAATATATCCAGTTAAAAGAATATTGTTAGAAAAGAATTCCATAATATTAGAAAATAATATCACTCCATTTTCCTCCTAGCAGTGCTTATTATATAATATGATGGTTTCTAAAAATATTGCTTCATTTAATTTTAAATTTTATGAATAAATAATAGCCAGCCTAAATAGCCAGCTATTGTAATACCTTTTTAATTATTTGAAATTAGTGAATTTATAATTTGCCTAAAAATTGGAGCACCTGTATTTCCGCCACCAAGTTCTCTTCCATCTGGATGATTATCACCTATATTAGGCGCCACCACAAGCAGTGTATACTTTTTGCCATCCATCTCAAAATAACCGGCAAACCACCCATGATTAGTTTTACCACCTTCTCCAGTAGATGTTCCTGTTTTTCCTCCTTGAGTTATCCCCTCTACCTTTGCTTCATAACCAGTACCTTTCCAAATTACATTTGTCATGCTATCTTGAACTATTTTAGCTGTAGTTTCACTAAATACTCTTTTTCCTTCAACTTCAATATGTTCAACCTCATTATCATCATTATCAATAATAGAATCTATAATCGTAGGCTTAATATAAACACCGTCATTTACAACTGCATTTATAGCTCCAGCAATTTGTAAGGGTGTAACTGTTACACATTGACCTATCGAAAAATTGCTTACTCCATCTTCATAGGTAGCTTTAACTCCAGCTGCCTCTTCTTTATTTTCCCCTGATAATCCTAATATCTTTTGATATAATCCTAACTTTTCAGTATATTCTATCATATTTTCATATCCTGATAATTCTCCAACTTTTGCAAATATATCATTACAAGATACTTGCAATGCTTCATCTACTGTTAAGTCTCCATGAGCATATTGTTCTCCTAATTTAGTACATATCTTCCCTTCACAAGTAAATACACTTGATGAAGAAATCTTACCTAAATCTAATCCTATGGCCTCTGTTAATACCTTAAATATAGATCCTGGCTCATATCCGATAGTTCCAATCCCCAAATTTACATTTGCTTTACTTTCATCTTTTTGAACCATAGCTCTAATTTTTCCTGTTTCAGATTCTAAAAGTACTACCCCTATATTTTCTAAAAAACTATAAGAATCATCTAATAAAATATCTCTTATTTTTTCTTCCCACTCTTTATTAATTGTAAGTTTCAAGTTTTTATTGTTTTCTCCATAATTTAATATACTTTCTGTATAATTTGCTTTTTGATCTAAATTAAAACTAATAGATGGATATTCATTTTCTCCAACTATATCTAATATTTGATGTTGGAAGGATCCCTCTACGATATTATCTTCTCTTATATTAGCAATAAAATTTTCTATTCTCCATCCTTCAGAACTATCTACCATATCATAGACATATAAATATATTCCTTTAATATTATTTAATTTCTTTATCTTATTATAAGTTTCCTCTGTTATTTCATCATAATAAGTTTTTCCATTTAAAGCTATTATATCTGAATAATTAAAATTTGTATCTTCTGATTTCATAATAAAATTTAATGCAAGTAAGTCTTCTAAAGTCTCTTCATAATTGTTAAGTTTAAAAGGTCTTGAATCAATTACTAGCACATACTTTTTCTTATAGTTTAATAAATCTTTCCCATTAGTATCTAAAATTCTATAATTAAGTTCTGACAATGTTTCAATCTGGTGATTTTGCAACTCCCCTTGTACCTGAGTAGATGGTTGTACTTGTAAATAATATAATCTTACTGATAATAACATTAATACAGATACATATATAATTAAAATAAAAATTATTCTTCTCTTATCTATCACATGCTTATACAAAAATAAAACACCTCCCTTTGAATAAATTCTATCCAAAAAAAGGTGTTTTATACAGTTACTTCAATATATCTTTTATTTTAGTCATCAGAAGATCTATAGCTACATAATTATGTCCACCTTCTGGTACTATGATATCAGCATATCTTTTACTTGGTTCAGTAAATTGCATATGCATAGGTCTAACCATAGTTAAATATTGATCTATTACTGATTCTACAGTTCTTCCTCTTTCATTTATATCTCTAACAAGTCTTCTTAATATTCTTATATCCGCATCAGTATCTACATATACCTTTATGTCTAATAAATCTCTTACTCTCTCATCTTCTAGAATAAGAATTCCTTCTACAAGAATGATATCTCTTGGATCTACAGTTGTAGTTTCCTTAGCTCTATTATGTACTGTAAAGTCATAACTTGGTTTTTCAATAGCTTCTCCATTTATAAGTGACTTTAAATGTTCCACTAATAAATCATTATCAAAAGCCATAGGATGATCATAATTAGTTTTTACCCTTTCATCCATAGATAAATGACTTTGATCTTTATAATACATATCTTGTTGTATCATTGCTATACAGTCTTGCGAAAAAGTAGAGTATAAAGCATCAGCAATAGTACTTTTTCCTGATCCTGTTCCTCCAGTAATCCCTATTAACACAGGTCTTCTCATTAATAGTCCTCCTCGATGATTCTATAAAGTAAGTTTCTTACTAGCTTTAACTAGCATATCATTTTTCTTAAGTGGTTTATTAACCTTTGCTTTAAATACCATATGAGCTCTATTAGCTACATCTGTTTTTACATTTTTATCAACATCAAACATATCTGTAAGTGTTACCTTGAAGTAAGGATCTTCAGCTCTTAATACCTCAACTTCATCATTCTCAAAAACTCTATTTTTTTGAAGTATTGTTGCAACCCCTGTTTCTTCATCATACTCTTTAACCATACCTACTAAGTCATAATCTCTTAAGTAAGAAGATTCATCATAATTTTCTTCACCATTTATTCCTAAATAGAAGCCAGTATGATATTTTCTATGACTTATTTTAGTTAATATATCCATCCATTCATCTTTAAATTCATATTCATATGGGTTTTTAAAATATGAATCAACAGCTTCTCTATAAGCCTTTACAACAGATGCAACATAAAACTCACTCTTCATTCTTCCTTCAATCTTGAAAGAATAAATTCCACTTTCTATAAGCTCTGGTATATGTTTTATCATACATAAATCTTTAGAGTTCATTATATATGTTCCGTTATCATCCTCTACTACTGGATAATATTCATTTGGTCTTGTTTCTTCAACTAGATAATATTTATATCTACAAACATTTCCACATATTCCTTTATTAGCATCTCTACCTAACATATAATTAGATATTAAGCATCTTCCTGAATATGCTACACACATAGATCCGTGAACAAAAGCTTCAATATCACATCCATTAGGCATATAAGACGTAATTGTCTTTATTTCCTTAAATGTTAACTCTCTAGCTAAAACTATTCTTTTAACTCCAAGTTCATACCAGAACTTAACTGCTCTCCAGTTTACAGTATTAGCCTGTGTACTTAAATGTATTTCTAACTCTGGTGCTACCTCTTTACATATAGCTACTAATGAAGGGTCAGCAACAATAACTGCATCCACTCCTATTTCATAAAGTTCTCTAATATAGCTTTCAGCACCTTCTAAATCATGATTTCTTGGAAAAACATTTAATGTTACATATAGCTTTCTTCCTCTATCATGACAGTATTTTATACCTTCCATTATTTGCTCTGTAGTAAAATTGTTTGAGAAAGCTCTAAGATTAAGTCTTCCTCCCCCAATATAAACTGCATCTGCACCATAATCAACAGCAATTTTTAATTTTTCTAAGTTCCCAGCTGGAGCTAGTATTTCAGGTTTTCTCATCTTTTTACCTCCTTTTAAGTAAGCCTCTAAATCTTCCATTTAGCTTTGCAAACTTACTCCTACTAAGGTAGGAGTTTCCTCTTAGTAATAGCAATTCCATCTCCCATTGGTATTACTGATGTTACTAAATTATCATCTTTCGAAACCATCTCTAAATATGTTCTCATTCTTTTAACTATAGTTATTTTTCTACGTTTAACCAAATCATTTGAAGCTACCATTCCTCTAAACAACACATTATCTGCTATAATAATTCCATCTTCTTTTAAAAGTCTTAAGCAATGAGGAAGAAAATGATTATAATGCCCTTTTCCTGCATCCATAAAAATAAGGTCATATGGTTCTTCAAGCCTTTCTAAAACCTCTAAGCAATCTCCTTCTTCAATAGATATCTTGTCTTCTAATCCAAAATTTTTAATATTTTTCTTAGCAAGCTCTATCATTTCTTCGCTTCTTTCAATTGTTGTTATGTGTGGATTAGTTCCAGCAGCATCATACATCAAGATAGCAGAATAACCTATAGCAGTTCCAAGTTCTAAAATTCTTAAAGGCTTTTTCATCCCTACCATAAATTCTAGAAATTTAATTGTTTCTTTCTGAGCTATAGGAACTTTATTTTCCTTTGCAAACTCTTCTAACTCTTTAATTCTGCCTTCACTTTCAGGTATTAATGACCTTATATATCCTTCCATATAATCATAGGTAATTCCACTCATTATATTCCTCCTAATAGTTAATATCCAAGCTCTTCTTGCTTCTTCATAAAGTCTTCATCGTTATTAGTAAAATAATGCTTATTATCACTTTCTAGTACATAAAATAAATAATCGGTATTCTCCGGCTTTAATGCAGCTATGATAGATGGTGCACCTGGATTGCTTATAGGCCCTATCGGTAATCCTTTATAAAGATATGTATTATATGGTGACTCTATCTCTAGATCTTTATAATAAAGTTTATCTTTATGGTATCCATAAGCATATAATACTGTTGCATCAATACTTAACGTCATATCTTTATTATCCCTATTATAAATAACAGATGCTATAGTAGCTCTCTCTTCATCTACCCTTGCTTCTTTTTCCACCATAGATGCAACGGTAATTACTTTCTCTATATCATCATTATTAACTTTAATACCTAGGTTTGTTACAATCTCATTCCAAACTTCATCAAATCTATTTAATAAAGTTTTAACTATTTCTTCAGGTAATATGCCCTTCTCAAATTTATATGTATCTGGAAATAAAAATCCTTCTAAGTTATATCTCTTTTCACTATTTGCTTTTATGTATGTTGGTAGTGGATATTCATTTATAGCCTTAATGAAATCCTCACTTGTGCATATTCCCTCTTTTTCTAATTTTTCTGCTATGTCATCAATTGTAAACCCTTCAGGTATTGTAAAGTTTATGTAGTTTTCATCAGAAACACTTTGTAATAACTCAATCATCTCTTTAGTTGACATATTTTTATTTAAAGTATACTGACCAGGTATAATTTCTAAATCCATTCCTGTAAGTTTAGTATAAGCTTTAATAACAAATGTATTTTTAACCTTATTTTTTGATTTTAATTCATTTAGTAAGCTATAAAAACTTTCTCCTTCTTCTATTAGTATCTCTTCATCTGAAACTATTTTTAAAGGTTTATTTATTGTAGAATTTAATACAACTATACCTATGATAATAAAACATAAGATTGTTACTGTTATAAACATAATTAATCTTTTAGATTTAAAATTCATAAATACCCCCTATATATAAGTAAATAGCCCCTAGAGGCTATTCACTATTATAATACTTTTTTATGAAATTTTAAAGAAATTTAGATATTATTTTTTACTTCTACTTATTAATCTCTTTCTTTCTGCAGCATTTAATGCTCTTTTTCTCATTCTTACGTTAATTGGAGTAACTTCTACTAACTCATCATGATTTATAAATTCTAAAGATTGCTCTAATGTTAATTGAGTAACTGGTACAAGTTTAACTGCATCATCAGAACCTGAAGCTCTTGTATTAGTTAGCTTTTTACCTTTACATACATTTATATCTATATCTTCTGCTCTTGAACATTCTCCAACTATCATTCCCTCATATACAGGAGTTCCTGGAGTTATAAATAACTTTCCTCTTTCTTGAGCATTAAATAATCCGTAAGCAATAGCCTCTCCTTGTTCAAATGAAACTATTGATCCTCTACTTCTTGTTGGAATATCACCCTTATATGGTCCATATCCATTAAACACGTGGTTCATTATACCATTACCCTTTGTATCAGTCATAAACTCACTTCTAAATCCTATAAGCCCTCTAGCTGGTATATTAAACTCTAATCTAGTATATCCATTTACAGCTGAAGTCATATTAACCATTTCACCTTTTCTTGGTCCCATCTTTTCCATAACAGGTCCCATGAATTCTTCAGGTACATCTATAGTTAAGTATTCCATTGGCTCCATCTTTTTACCATCAATAGTTTTAAATATAACGTTTGGCTTAGAAACTTGAAGTTCAAACCCTTCTCTTCTCATAGTTTCTATAAGTATAGATAAATGTAATTCTCCTCTTCCTGAAACCTCAAAACAATCTGGAGTTATTTCATTAACTCTTAAACTTACGTTAGTTTCTAATTCTTTCATTAATCTATCTCTTAAATGTCTTGATGTAACAAAGTCACCTTCTCTACCTGCAAATGGTGAATCATTAACCATAAAGTTCATGTTTAATGTTGGTTCATCAATTTCAATGTATGGTAAAGCTTCTGGATTTTGTGAATCTGCAATAGTTTCACCTATATTTGCATCAACAACACCACTTAAAGCAATTATATCTCCTAATGCTGCTTCTTGAACTTCTTCTCTTTGTAGTCCATTATAACCAAATACACCTGAAACTTTATAAGTTGAAGTTGTACCATCTTTTCTAACTAAAGCAACTTGTTGATTTTTTCTTACTTTTCCTCTATGAATTTTACCTATAGCTATTTTCCCTAAATACTCATTAGTATCTAAGCTTGTTACTAGCATTTGGAAAGATCCATTTATATCTCCTGTTGGACATTGAACATGCTCAATTACAGTCTTAAATAATGGTTCCATTCCCATATTTGTATCTTCAACATTATATCTTGCAAAACCTTCTCTTGCTGATGCATATATAATTGGGAAGTCTAACTGTTCATCATCTGCACCTAACTCTAAGAATAATTCAAATACTTCATCAATAACTTCTTCTGGTCTTGCATTAGGTTTATCTATTTTATTTATAACCACGATTGGCTTTAACTTTAATTCTAAAGCTTTCTTTAAAACGAACTTAGTTTGAGGCATTGGCCCTTCATAAGAGTCCACTACTAATAAAACTGAGTCTACCATATCAAGTACACGTTCAACTTCTCCACCAAAGTCAGCATGTCCTGGAGTATCTACGATATTTATTTTTATATCGTTATACATAACTGCAGTATTCTTAGAAAGAATTGTTATACCTCTTTCTTTTTCTAAATCATTTGAATCCATCACTCTTTCATCAATTTTTTCATTTGATCTAAATACGTGACTTTCCTTAAACATAGCATCAACTAATGTAGTCTTACCATGGTCAACGTGAGCTATTATAGCTATATTTCTAATATCGTCTCTACTTATTAATTCCATATATATTTCCTCCAAATTGTAATAATAATTTTATCAGAATCTTTTAAAAAAGTTGCTTCAAATTCTTTTAATTATTATTTTTGCTTTAATGTAAACCTATAAATATTTTGCCCAAAAAGAAAATTGGATACACGTGTATCCAATTTTCAAATCTATAAGCTATTCTACTATCTATTTGACCTCTTGTCAACTTTCAGTTAAATTTCCATTATTATTGGTAAAATCATTGGTTTTCTCTTAGTCTTTTCATATAAATAACTTCTAAGTTCATCTCTTACTCTTGATTTTAATGTAGCCCAATCATTAATCTTCTTTTCTTCACATTCTAATAAAATTGATTTAACTATTTCCCTAGCTTCTTCCATTAACGGCTCAGATTCTCTTACATATACAAATCCTCTTGATATAATATCTGGTCCGGCAACAATTGATTTATTTTCTTTTGATAAAGTTACTACAACAGTTAAAATACCATCTTGAGATAAATGCTTTCTATCTCTTAAAACTATATTTCCAACGTCACCAACACCTAATCCATCAACAAATACTTGACCTGCTGCTACTGATCCATTCTTCTTTATAGAATTCCTTGTAACCTCTATTACATCACCAATATCAGCAATAACAAGGTTTTCTTCTGGTAACCCTACTGTCATAGCAAGTTCTCCATGCTTCTTTAGATGTCTATACTCACCATGAACTGGTATAAAGAATTTTGGTTTTACTAATGCTTGCATTAATTTCAATTCTTCTTGATAGGCATGACCTGATACATGAATTTGTGCTAGTGACTCATAAATAACTTCTGCTCCATTTTTGAAAAGTTGATTAATAACTCTAGATACTAACTTTTCATTTCCAGGAATAGGTGTTGCAGATATTATAACTGTATCACCTTGTTTTATATTTACTTTTCTATGGTCTGATGAAGCCATTCTTGAAAGTGCCGACATAGGCTCTCCTTGACTTCCAGTAGTTATAACTACTAATTCATCATCATTATATTTATTAATATGATCTATACCTATAAGTGTTTCCTTATCTACATCAATATAACCAAGTTCCATAGCAACTTGCATATTGTTTTCCATACTTCTTCCTGAAACTGCAACTTTTCTACCATATATTTTACCAGCTTCTATTATCTGTTGAATTCTATGGATATTAGATGCAAAAGTAGCTATTATAATTCTTCCTTTTGCTTTACCAAATATTTTTACTAAACTTTCTCCAACCACTCTTTCTGACATAGTGTATCCAGGTCTTTCAACATTAGTTGAGTCAGCCATCATTACAAGAACGCCCTTTTTACCTAACTCTGAAAATCTTGCAAAATCCATTGGTTCACCATCAATTGGTGTATAATCTACTTTAAAGTCTCCTGTATGAAGTACAACTCCTAATGGAGTATGAATTGCTATAGCAACCGAATCTGCTATAGAGTGATTTGTTTTTATAAATTCTACTGAAACAGAATTAAGTCTTATAACATCTCTTGGTTTAACCCTAATTAATTCTGTTGTGCTTAATAAACCATGTTCCTTAAGCTTTGTTTCAACAATTCCTAAAGTTAATTTTGTTCCATATACCGGTACATTTAATTGTTTTAAAACATATGGTAATGCTCCTATATGATCTTCGTGCCCGTGAGTTAGAAAAATTCCTGTAACTCTCTCTCTATTTTTAATAAGATACGTTATATCTGGAATAACCAAATCAATACCAAACATATCTTCATCTGGAAATCTTAGGCCACAGTCTATTATAACAATATCATTTTTGTATTCAATAGCTGTTAGATTCTTTCCAATCTCGTTTACTCCACCTAAAGGAATAATCTTAACTTTAGCCTTTTCGTTTTTCATATGTCCCCTCCTTCATATCTTTCTTGTATATGTATTAAATCACGCTCTTAAGCGAGAGTTCCCCCTTATTTAAGCTCTTCTTTATGGTCACAACAATCTGAACAAATTCCAAAAAACTTAACGCTATGGTCTAATATCTTAAATTTATAAGTTTTCTCTATTCTTTCTTCTAATTCCTCTAATAAATCATCTTGAACTTCAAAAACTTTTTTACATTTATTGCATACTAAATGATGATGTCTATGCTCTTCATCACTATGAACTAATTCATATCTACTACATCCATCATTTAAATCTAATTTATATATGACATTAACTTCTTCTAAAAGCAATACTGTTCTGTATACTGTTGCTAACCCTATATCAGGACATATTTTTTTTACTTCATCATAAATCTCTTCTGCAGTTAAATGTTGACCTTCTTTATCAATTATTATATCAAGTATAGCTCTTCTTTGAGGCGTTAATTTATATCCCTTTTCCTTTAAGTTTTCTTTCAATTCGTTTATGTTAATACTATTTCCTCCCATTATAACACCTCTTCTTATATTTATTCATCAATAAAAATAGTATTATACGCTTCTTCTACAGCTGCAAGTTCTACTTCATTATCTATAAGTTCAAAGAACTCTTCTCCATTTTCATCCTTTATTACTTTTAAAGCAAATGGATTTTCATCTGGATATGCTTCATCTTCTACTATAACATATTCACATTTTTCATCATTATCTGGATTAACTACATCAAAAAAAGCTATAACCTTTAAGTTTATTTCATTTCCATCTTCATCATATAATTTAATGTTTTCTAATTCTTTTTCCATATTTTTTTCTCCTTTAAATCATCTTAATTTTAAATTTAATATATTATCAATTGTTATTCACTAAACTAATCTTATCAGAAAGAACTCTTTCCTATAAATAAGTGACTCCATCATTAGCACTGATTATTTACTAAGTCTCAACTTGTCAAGATAACCTTGAAGTATATATATTGCTGCTATCTTATCTACTATTTTTTTTCTCTTTCCTCTAGAAAGATCTGCCTCAAGCATAGCTCTATGTGCAGCCACTGTAGTTAATCTTTCATCCCACATCTCTATAGGCAATCCAGTTTTTTCTTTTATTAGCTCTGCTAAAGCCATAACTCTTTCTCCAGACTCTCCTATAGTTCCATTCATATTCTTAGGTAATCCAACAACTATAGTCTCTACACCATACTCCTTACATATCTTATGAACTTCTTCTATATCTTGTTCTTTTTTTGTCCTTCTAATAGTAGTAATTCCTTGTGCAGTCCATCCTAAAGGATCGCTTAACGCTACTCCTATAGTTTTTGATCCTACATCTAGTCCTAATATTCGCATTAAAAACTCCTTAAATTAAAAGTGCCCGATTAACGGGCACTTTCTACTTTATTTCTAAATAAGATTTTATTACTTCTTCTAGTATTTCATCTCTTTCAAGCTTTCTAAGTAAAGCCCTTGCTCCGTTGTAACTTGTAATGTAAGAAGGGTCTCCTGAAATTAAGTATCCAACTAATTGGTTTACAGGATTATATCCTTTTTCTTTTAATGCCTTATATACATCAGTTAATATAGACTTTGTTAAATCCTCTTTATCAACACCTAAATTAAATTGCATTGTTCTATCAAGATTGTTTTCCATAATGTGCTGCTTACTTGCAGCTCACCCCCTTACGTGTTTTACAACTATTAATAGTATTATCATTTTTAGATTATTTATTCAAATATTGTTAACTTAATTATATAACAACTTTTTATAAAAGTATACTATTTTACTTAACTAAATTTTCTACAACTTCGTATGCAACTTCAATAGCTTTAGAAATATTACTTGGATTCTTACCACCTGCTTGAGCCATATCTGGTCTTCCTCCACCGCCACCGCCAACAACAGCAGCAACTTCTTTTATAATTTTTCCACAGTGAATTCCATTAGCTAAAACATCTTTAGATGACATAGCAACTAGATTAACCTTATCTCCACCATTACTTAATAAAATTACTACACCACTATTCATCTTGCTTCTTATTTTGTCAGCTAAATCTCTTAATGCATTTCCATCAACGCCTTCTAAACCATAAGCTACGACCTTAACTCCAGCTATATCTCTTGCTGAATTTAATATATCATCTTCTGCACCAGAAGTAAGTTTAGCTTTTAACTCAGCTATTTCCTTATCTTTTTCCTTTAACTCACTTCCTTGTGAATTAATTTTCTTTAAAATATCTTTTTCATTACATTTTAAAGTGGCACAAGCTTCTTTTAGCAGTCTTTGCTTCTCTTCCATATATCTTATAGCATTTCTTCCAGTTAAAGCTTCTATTCTTCTTATACCTGCAGCAACTCCAGTTTCAGATATAATTTTAAAGAAACCAATTTCTCCTACATTACTTACGTGAGTACCACCGCATAATTCTTTAGAGAACTCACCAGCTGCTACAACTCTTACTTTATCTCCGTATTTTTCATCAAATAAAGCAGTTGCTCCAGAAGCTTTAGCTTCATCAATAGTCATTAGTTCAGTAGACACTGAATCAACTTCCATTATCTTTTCATTTACTAAATCTTCAACCTTTTCAATCTCTTCAACCGTTAACCCTTGGAAATGAGTAAAGTCGAATCTTAATCTTTCATTGTCGACATAAGAACCAGCTTGATGTATATGTGATCCAACTATTTCTTTTAATGCTGCTTGTAACATATGCGTAGCTGTATGATTTTTACAAATGCTTCCTCTTCTAGCTTTATCAACATTTAAAGTTACAACATCTCCATTTTTTATAGTCCCTGTTTTAACTTCAACATAATGAATAGTTTTTCCACCAACATTTTTCTTAGTATTATAAACTAATGCACTTCCATTTTGCCCCTCTATTATACCAGTGTCTCCTATTTGACCACCCATTTCTGCATAAAATGGAGTTTTATCAGTTAAAATATATCCTTTATTTCCTACTGATAACTCTTCTACAAACTCTTCATCAGTAGCAAGAATAACAACCTTTCCTGTTGCAACAGTATCAGTATATCCAACAAATTCTGTTAATACATCAGCCTTAACTTTATTTATTGGAACCTCTTCACTTCCCATATATGAAGTTTCGCCTCTTGCACTTCTAGCTCTTTCTCTTTGAGCTTCCATTTCTTTTTTAAACTCATCTGAATCAACAGCCATTTCTTTTTCTTCAAGAATTTCTTCTGTTAATTCTATAGGGAACCCATAAGTATCATAAAGCTTAAATGCTTTTTCTCCACTTAAAACTTTAGCACCAGCTTCCTCCAATTCTGCTATGTAACCTGATAATATATTCATACCAGCATCTATAGTTTCATTAAATCTTTCTTCTTCTAATGTAATTATCTTTGTTATATACTCTTTATTTTCTATTAATTGAGTGTATGAACCACCATAATTTTCGATTACAGCATCTACAACTTCCTTTAGGAATAATCCCTTAATTCCAAGAAGTCTTCCATGTCTAGCAGCTCTTCTAAGTAATCTTCTTAAGACATAACCCCTACCTTCATTACTTGGTTGAACTCCATCAGATATAAGCATTGTTACTGCCTTAACATGGTCAGTTATTATTCTTAAAGATACATCTATATTACTATCTTTTCCGTATTCAACACCTGATAATTTAGATACTCTATTTAATATATTTTTAACTGTATCTATTTCAAAGATATTATCAACGCCTTGCATTATAGTTGCAATTCTTTCTAACCCCATACCAGTATCTATATTTTTATTCTTTAATGGAGCATAACTTCCATCTTCTTGCTTATCAAATTGAATAAATACTAGATTCCAGAATTCAACTATTCTATCAGCATCAGAAGCTGCCACAAAATCTTCTACATTCGTAACAGATGCTACATCTACGCCTCTATCAAAGTGAATTTCAGTACAAGGTCCACATGGCCCAACTGTTCCAACTTCCCAGAAGTTATCATCTTTACCTAATCTAAAAATTCTATTTGGATCTATATCTGTTTTTGAAGTCCATATATCATATGCTTCATCATCTTCTAAGTAGATAGTTACGTACAGTTTATCTTTAGGTAACTTTAAGACTTGTGTTACAAATTCCCATGACCATGGAATAATTTCATTTTTAAAATAATCTCCAAAAGAGAAGTTTCCTAACATTTCAAAGAAAGTACCATGTCTTGATGTCTTACCAACGTTCTCAATATCACCAGTTCTTATACATTTTTGACATGTAGTTACCCTTTTACTTGGTGGAGTTTGTATTCCCGTAAAATATGGCTTAAGCGGTGCCATACCTGCATTAATCAATAATAAACTATTATCATTTTTAGGTACTAATGGAAAACTCTCCATTCTTAAGTGTTCTTTTGACTCAAAGAACTTTAAAAATTGCTCTCTTAATTCATTTGCTCCTATGAACTGCATAAAATTACCTCCAAAACTTCTTGCTATAATTAGTATTTTCACTAAAATAAATTTAAATATAATAAAAAAGTCTCCATCCCTAAAGACAAGGGACGAAAACTTAAATTCCGCGGTACCACCCTAATTATGCGCTAATTCGCACATCACTTAAAGCATAAAGACTCCAAGATAGCTTCAATATGATAAACAAGAAGTTTACACCATCCACTTCCTCTCTTTATATTTATTACATACCTACTCATTCTTTTCATTGCCTTTTATATTTAATTCAATATTCCTAGGCAAATTATAGTTTATTTATGTCATTATGTCAATTATTATCATCAAAATAAGTAATAATTAATATCATCATATATAACTTTTACTATAACTAATATCGGAACTGCTAATACCATTCCAGCAACTCCTCCGATTTTACCACCTAATATAAGCAATATTATAATTATTATAGGATGGAAGTTGATACATACACCAGTAATTTTAGGTGCAAGTAAATCACCTTCAATCTGTTGTATTAAAAAAGCTCCTATTAGAGCTAAAATTGCTTTTGTAGGCGATTGAAGTAAAGCTATTAACACCATAGGAACTCCCCCTATTATTGGCCCAAAGTAAGGGATAATATTAGCTATGGCATTTAATATAGCTAATATAAGAGGTAACTTTATTCCTAATACTAGTAACATTATAAATGTCAGAACTCCAATAATTACTGATAATAATAATTGACTAACTATATATCTACTCAACACTTTATCAATATTACTATTAATCTTTCTAATTAAAATCCTTTTATCTGTTGGAAAAATTAATAGCATTTTATTATATATCAGCTCCCCATCAGCTAAAAAGTAATACGCTACTACAGGAATTATAGCAAATCCTACTAAATTCTCTAATATCGATGCTATGTTATCTATTAAATTTCCTGATAAGGATGCTAGAAATAAGTTTATCTTCTCATTTATTTGAATATAAGCTGTTTCAAATAAACTTAAATCACTTAAATTAAACTTACTAGCCATATTCATTAAATATAACTCAATATTATCAAGCATAATTCCAAAATTACCGCTTTCATATATTATAGTAGGAACAATAAAATATATTATAGTGGTAAATATCCCTAAAGATAAGAGAATTATTATAAGTGATGATATTCTTTTAGAAATTCTAAATTTATCACATAAATAGTTTCTAAGAGGTTTAATTGCATATGCTATAATAAATGATATTAATATCAAATTTATCACCGAACGAACTGGCTCATAAAAGAAATAAATCAGCAAAATTAATACAACTATAAAAACTATACCTACTTTGGCCAATATCGATTTGTATTTACCTTTAATCATGATATTACACCTCCTAAGTTATGAGGTAATGTTTTAAGCTTAATGTATTCCTTACCTTTATATAGAATGAAATTATCACATAAAACACATCCGCTCAAAAGAATTATTTCTTTACCTTTAAACATAGTATCTATAACCCCTGAACTCATTATAATTCCTTTAATAGTAAATGTTCCTTTATCAATTATTAAATCCTCTAAAACACCTTTCATAATATTTTTATTGTCTACAACATCCATAAATTTTATATTATTAAAAGTTAAGCCTTTATAATTTTCTATACTAGAAACTATAAGCACATCCTCTAGAGAAATTATGTTTTCTTTTTTTACAAAATTTTTTTTATTAAAAATAGATAGACTTGAAATAATAAAACCTTTAATAATTCCCTCATAGAAATCTATAGCTATATCACTTATTGCTCCTAGATACTTTCCATTTGTATCATAGACCTTCATCAAATAAAAATCTCTAGTTTTAAACATAGACTTTCTCCTTTTAAATATTATCTTTTTATTATCTCCCCATCTCTATAATATTATTACTAATTATTGCTAAATTTTAATATAAAAAAAGAAGTCATCTTCTCAATGACTTCTTTATAATTTAATTTATTATAGAATCTCTTCTATTATTCCACCACCAACAACTATATTCCCTTGGTAAAAAACAACGGATTGACCTTTAGTTATTGCTCTTTGCTTATCTTTAAAGCTAACCTTAACTTTTCCGTCTTCTAATTGTGATATAATCGCTTCCGCTGGTCTTCCAGAATATCTAACCTTCGCTTCTACAGTTAATTCTCCTTCTAATTTATCAAAAGGAATAAAGTTAACATCTTTTGCAACAAGATCGGTTTTAAATATATCTACTTCAGGCCCAAGAACTACTTCATTAGTTTCTGGATTTATATCAGTTACAAAAACTGGTCTTCCAAGTGCTATTCCTAGCCCCTTTCTTTGACCTATAGTATAATAAACTATACCTTTATGTTTACCTAATATATTGCCATTCTTATCTACAAAATTTCCCGGAACAACCTCTAATGGTCTAGCTTCTGAAATATAACGTCCATGATTATTATCTGGAATAAAGCATATTTCTTCACTATCTTTTTTGTTATGTACTGCTAATCCAATTTCTTTAGCAATTTCTCTAATTCTGTCTTTTGTATATTCACCACAAGGCATTAATGTATGTGCTAATTGATCTTGAGTAAAATTGTATAATGCATATGTTTGATCTTTTCTATCATCATCAGAACGAATTAGAAGATACCTTCCATCTTTCTCTTCTATCTTTGCATAATGGCCTGTTGCTACATAATCAGCCCCAATCCCTTTTGCTTTTCTTAATAATTCATCAAATTTCAAATGCTTATTACAAGCTATACATGGATTAGGAGTCTTTCCATCTATATATTCTTGAACAAAATAATCAATAACTTTTTCCTTAAAACTATCTCTAAAGTTCATTACATAGAAAGGAATACCTATTTTATCTGCAACTCTTCTTGCATCATCAACAGCAGAAAGGGAGCAACATCCACCTTCCCTTTCTGTATATTCATTATCCTCTTGCCATATTTGCATCGTTACTCCAACGACATCATAACCTTGTTCTTTTAAAAGGTAAGCTGCAACAGAGCTATCTACTCCGCCGCTCATACCTATAACTACTTTCTTTTTCATCAACTCACACCTTAAATTTTATTCATGCCCATGAACAGCATCATGTAATTCATCGTGATCTGTTTCTTCAAATTCCCATCCTTCTGTGCTTAATCCGGCATTTTTTCTATAATCATTTATAGCCTTATGAATAGCTTCTTCAGCTAATACTGAACAGTGCATTTTTACTGGTGGAAGTCCATCTAACGCTTCAGCAACAGCTTTATTTGAAAGTTCCCAAGCTTCTTCTAAAGTTTTACCTTTAATCATTTCAGTTGCCATCGAAGATGAAGCTATAGCAGATCCACAACCAAATGTTTGGAATTTAACATCTTTTATTACGTTATCTTCAACTTTTAAGTAAACTCTCATTATATCTCCGCACTTAGCATTCCCTACTTCACCAATACCATTTGCGTCATCAATTTGCCCTACATTTCTTGGATTTCTAAAATGGTCCATAACCTTATCTGTATATATCATATTATTTTTCTCCCTTCTTAACAAAATCACTCCATAATGGTGACATATTTCTTATTCTTTCTATAATTCCAGGTAATACTTCAATAACATAATCAACATCTTCTTCTGTTGATCCATCTCCTAAAGTTAATCTTAATGATCCATGTGCTTTTTCATGAGGTAGCCCAATTGCAAGTAATACATGTGATGGATCTAATGATCCTGAAGTACAGGCACTTCCACTTGATGCACATACACCTTCAAAATCTAACGATAAAAGTATTGATTCACCTTCTATAAATTCAAATCTTACATTTACATTACCAGGTAATCTCTTATCTCCTCTTGGTCCATTTAGATATGAATATGGAACTTTTTCTAATATTCCATCTATCAATCTATCTCTTAAAGCAGATAAACTTTCCATATGACCTTCTAAATCATTAGTTGCTAACTCTATAGCCTTTCCTAATCCTACTACAGAGGCAATATTTTCTGTTCCAGCTCTTCTAGCTCTTTCTTGCCCACCACCGTGAATTAAGTTGTCAATCTTTATTCCTTTTCTTATGTATAAAGCTCCTATTCCTTTAGGTCCATATACTTTATGTCCTGCTAAAGATAATAAGTCTATATTCATTTCTTTAACATCTACTGGAACATTTCCAACAGCTTGAACTGCATCTGTATGGAAGAATACTTTTCTTTCTCTACAAATTTGTCCTATTTCCTTTATAGGCTGAATAGTTCCAATTTCATTATTAGCAAACATAATTGATACTAAAATAGTTTTATCAGTTATTGCATTTTTTAATTCTTCTAAATCTATAAATCCTTCTTCATTTACGTCTAGATACGTTACATCAAAACCATTTTTCTCTAAATATTCGCAAGTATGAAGAACAGCATGATGCTCTATCTTAGTAGTTATTATATGATTACCTTTTTTTCTATGAGCTGAAGCAATACCTTTTATTGCCCAGTTATCAGCTTCAGATCCACCTCCTGTGAAATAAACTTCATTAACATCACAGTTAAGCCCTTTGGCAACTTGTCCTCTCGCCTTATCAATAGCCATTTTTGTTTCTCTTGAAATTCCATAAAAAGATGATGGATTACCAAATTTTTGAGTAAAATATGGCATCATTTCTTCTAAAACCTCTGGCTTAACATATGTAGTTGCCGCATAATCCATATATACTGTTCTCATTTATTGTTCACTCCTCTTTAAAACTAAAGTTTCATTTTTTTCTTTTATTCTGTTGTAGTCATCTACTATATCTTGTAATGTTATGCTTTCCATAACTTCATCTATACTATTTTTAATTTTTGTCCATAAAAGCCTTGTAGCGCAACAATCAATATTGTCACAAGATACCCCTTCAATACAATCAGCAATTTCTATCGGTCCCTCAAGAACATACATGATATCAGAAACCTTTATATCTTTTGGTTCCTTACCAAGGACGTACCCTCCTTGAGCTCCTCTTATACTATTTATAAGCTTTGCTTTTCTCAAAGGAGAAAAAAGTTGTTCTAAATAATATTCAGAAATACCTTGTCTCTGAGAAATAGTTTTTATTGATAGGGGAGAATCTCCATAATGTATTGCAAGCTCTACCATGGCTTTTACTCCATATCTTCCTTTTGTAGATAGTTTCATTTTCTCACCCCTTATTCAGACTCTTTTGCTCTGCTTTATGTTTATATCATACTAACTTACTCGGCTTTTGTCAACTATACTAATTAGTTTTTTTAAATTTTAATTAATAGTAATTTTACCATAGATTTTTTTATTCAAATTATCAATTTCTCTTATATAAATTAATAATTTAATCACCTAAAACTCCTCTATATATTCTTTACTTTATTCCAATAATCTTTTGTAGCCTTTTCAAATTTATTATCCCCATATATATAATAAGTTTTATCTTTAATATTATCAGGTAGATATTGTTGCTTAATATAATGATTAGGATAATTATGTGGATATTTATATTCTAATCCCCTCCCAAGCTTAGATGCTCCACTATAATGTGCATCCTTTAAATGAATAGGTATATCCCCTACAGTAACATCTTCTAAATCTCTAAGAGCAGCATCTAATGCTAAATATGCCGAATTAGATTTAGGACTCGTTGCCAAAAGAACAGTTGCTTCTGCTAGTGGTATTCTTGCCTCAGGAAAACCTAATTCTCTAGCAGAATCTACTAAAGCTTTTACAATTACAACTGCTTGCGGATACGCCAGACCTATATCCTCAGAAGCTATAACCTGAAGTCTTCTGCAAATTGAAATTAAATCTCCAGCTTTAACAAGTCTAGCTAAGTAATGAACAGCTGCATTTGCATCACTACCTCTAATAGATTTCTGGAAAGCACTTAAAATATCATAATGAGCATCTCCATCAATATCATAAGCTATAATTTTATTTTGCGTAGAATCTTTCACTACTTCAATATCTATAAGAACAACTCTATCTTCATTAGGTCTTGTTGAATTAAGTGCTATTTCTAATCCATTTAAAGCTTTCCTCACATCCCCATTACAGTAAGAAGCAAGGTAACTTTTAGCTTCCTCAGTAACCTGAAGTTTTATTTCACTATAATCTGCAATCTTTATATCCAAAGCTCTATTTATAGCTTTCTTAATATCTTCCTCACTTAAAGGTTTAAATTCAAAAATTGTTGATCTTGATAACAACGCTTTAAATATATAAAAATATGGATTTTCTGTAGTTGATGCTATAAGTGTAATTCTTCCATCCTCTATATACTCTAACAGTGATTGTTGTTGCTTCTTATTAAAGTTTTGTATCTCATCTAAATATAAAACTACTCCATTCACACCTAAAAAAGTATCTAGCTCTTTTGTTATTTCTTGAATATCTTTTAACGATGCATTGGTAGCATTTAGTTTATAAAATCTTTTCCCAGCCTTCTCAGCAATAATATTTGCTACTGTCGTTTTTCCAACACCAGGTGGCCCATAAAAAATCATATTAGATATTCTTCCACTTTTAACTATTCTATCTAAAATTTTATTTTCTCCTAAAATATGTTGCTGCCCATAAACTTCACTTAATTTTCTGGGCCTAACCAAATCTGCTAATGGCTTCATTATTACACCTCAAATTTATTTAAATTGAATATCATCAAAATTATACTATTTTTAAAGTATAACATAATATATATTATAACTTAATTTTAATATATAAAAAATAGGAGCTATGACAAAGTACATAGCTCCTTCAATAATCATAATATTATATTTTAATTATCTATCTATAAAATTCTTGCGTCGCATAAACTGTATTACCTACCTTATATACCCCAATACCAATTGAAGTAAAATTGCTAGATAATATATTTGCTCTGTGACCTGATGAATTCATCCAGTTAGTCATAAATTGGTTAGCTAAAGTAGTAGCGTCAGAGACACCACCTATGTATGCAATATTTTCTCCCCACGAGCTATAACTTACCCCATCTCTTTGCATTTGAGCCGTTATAAGTTCCCCCTCTGGATTATTATGATCAAAATACCCTCTATCACCCATATCTTGAGATTTTATCCTTGCATAATACTCCATTGTACCATTATACGATAATGGAGCTAGTCCATTTTTGCTTCGTTCTTCATTTACCTTATTAAAAATCATACTTTCAACTTCTGCCATATAACTTGAGTCATAAGTAGGTATTTGTGCTTCATTATCCGGCCTAGAAACTTCAACTTCGTTACTTGATTCTTGTATCACTTCTTGTACAACCTCTTCATTTGTATTATCCACTACACTATTAATAACTTCATTTTCTTCTACTACACTATTTTGAACAGGCTCAGAGTTTTCTAGTGATGCAGTTTGTATATCACCTTCATTTACTGCTTTTACTTCTTTCTCTACTACATCTTTTTGTGCTTTACTATCTTCTTTTGAACTACTATCTTCTATGCTTTTTTCTTGAAGCACCTTATTTTCAGATAATTCATTTAAGTTTTTCGACTTTTGATCTAAGAAAATAGTTGTACCTACTCCCCCTATTACGCAAATAGATATAATTGCGGCTATTAGTTTATTTTTCATTGTACACTCCCCTTTATTTTTTCGAACAAGAAACCTCCTTGTCCAATATTTTATTAGTTAAAGTACTTTTACTTCATCTAATCTAGCCTTTTTAAATTATGCCATAAAACTAGGAGTTAATTAATAGTAGATTACTGCTTTACATTGATATATCTACATAAAATTTAAAATTTATGCATTAATAGTAATATTTTTGGAGATAAATTTATTACATAAAAAAAGTGCTAGCTTTAAGCTAGCACCTATTTCAAATTATTATTTATTCTTTTTAGATTTTTTATTCTCTACCTTTATTTCTTCTTTTTTACCATAGTATGAAGTGATGTACATTTCTTTTAACTCACTCATTAATGGATATCTTGGATTAGCTCCTGTACATTGATCATCAAATGCTTGTTCTACCATTTCATCTAATGTTTCCATGAATTTAACTTCACTAACTCCAGCTTCTTGTATAGTTTTTGGCATATTTACTTTTGCTTGTAACCCTTCAATAGCCTTTATTAATAATTCAACCTTTTCAGCTTCAGTATTTCCACCTAAACCTAAGTGATCTGCAATTCTTGCATATCTCCATGCTGCATTTGGGTACTTGTATTGAGCAAATGCAGCTTGCTTAGTTGGAGCATCTGTTGCATTAAATCTTATAACTTCATTCATTAATAATGCATTAGCCATACCGTGTGGTAAGTGATGGAATGCACCTAACTTATGAGCCATTGAGTGATTAATTCCTAGGAATGCATTACTGAATGCCATACCTGCCATACATGATGCATGAGCCATCTTTTCTCTCGCCTTAACATTAGTAGTTCCTTCATTATAAGCATCTGGTAAGTACTTAAATACTAATCTTATTGCTTCTAAAGCTAATCCATTAGTATATTCTGATGCCATTATTGAAACATAAGCTTCAATTGCGTGAACCAATACGTCTATACCAGCACAAGCAGTTAATCCTCTTGGTGATGTCATCATTAACTCAGCATCAACTATAGCCATGTCTGGAGTTAGTTCGTAATCAGCTAATGGATATTTAACTCCTGTTTGCTCATCAGTTATAACAGCGAAAGGTGTTACTTCTGATCCTGTTCCTGCTGAAGTAGCGATAGCAACCATCATTGCTTTTTGCCCCATTGTAGGGAATTTGTAAATTCTCTTTCTTATATCCATAAATGTCATAGCTAAATCATGGAAGTTTACTTCTGGATGTTCATACATAACCCACATGATCTTAGCTGCATCCATCGCTGATCCACCACCAAGTGAAATTACAACGTCTGGTTGGAATGTTTCCATTTCTTGAGCTCCTGCTCTAGCACATCTTAATGTTGGATCTGGTTCAACATCTGAGAATATTTTGTATTGAATTCCATTTGATTCTAAAATTTCTGTTACTTTATTTGTATATCCCATTTCAAATAACACTCTATCTGTAACAATGAAAGCTTTCTTTTTACCCATATCGCCTAATTCTTGTAAAGCAACTGGTAAGCAACCATATTTGAAGTAAGTTTTTTCTGGAACTCTAAACCAAAGCATATTTTCTCTCCTCTCAGCAATGCTCTTAACGTTAATTAAGTGCTTTGGACCAACGTTTTCTGAAACTGAGTTTCCTCCCCAAGATCCACATCCTAAAGTTAGTGATGGTGCTAATTTAAAGTTATATAAATCTCCGATTGCCCCTTGAGCAGCTGGCATATTTATTAATGTTCTAGCTGTTTTCATTCTTTCTCCGAATGTTAATATTCTATCTTTAGATTTAAGTTGATCTGTATAAAGGATTGAAGTATGTCCCATTCCACCTAATTCTATTAATCTATCAGCCTTATCTAAAGCTTCTTCAAAAGACTTAGCTCTATACATAGCTAATACTGGAGATAATTTTTCATGAGAGAATGGTTCTTCTAATTCAACTGAAGTAACTTCTCCAACTAAAACTTTAGCTGATTCCGGAACTTCAACTCCTGCCATTTTAGCTATCTTATAAGCAGATTGTCCAACCATATCGGCATTTAATCCACCTTTTTCATTTAATATTATACTTCTTACTTTATCTATTTCTTCACCTTTAAGAATATAAGCTCCTCTTTCAGCTAATTCTTTTTTAACTTCATCATAAACTTGATCTAAAACTACTATTGATTGCTCTGATGCACAAATAACTCCATTATCAAATGTTTTAGAAAGCAATATTGAGTTTACAGCCATTTTAATGTGTGCTGTTTCATCGATAATTGCTGGAGTATTACCTGCTCCAACTCCAAGTGCTGGTCTTCCTGATGAGTAAGCGGCTTTAACCATAGCTGGTCCACCTGTTGCTAATATGATATCTGATTCTCTCATAACATTTTGAGATAATTCAACTGATGGTTCATCTATCCATCCTATTATCCCTTCTGGAGCTCCTGCTTTAACAGCTGCTTCTAAAACTATTCTAGCTGCTTCTATAGTAGAATGTTTAGCTCTTGGATGTGGTGATATAATTATTGCATTTCTAGTTTTTAATGCTATTAAAGTCTTAAATATCGCTGTTGATGTTGGATTTGTAGTTGGAACTATTGCAGCAATAACTCCAATTGGCTCAGCGATTTTAGTAATACCATTTGTCTTATCTTCTTCTAAAACTCCACAAGTTTTCATATTCTTGTATTGGTTGTATATATATTCAGCAGCAAAGTTATTTTTTATAACCTTATCTTCTACTATTCCCATTCCTGTTTCTTTAACAGCCATTTTTGCTAACTTAATTCTGTTATGGTTAGCTGCCAAAGCTGCTTGTCTAAAAATTTCATCAACTTGTTCTTGGTTAAACTTTGCAAATTCCTTTTGAGCCTTTCTTAATTCTTCGATTCTTTTTGTTAACTCTTGAGCATTTGTTACTGCCATTTTTATTCCTCCTAAATATATGTGAATTTTACATTTTCTCATTTTTAAAATTTCCGAAGATTTGTTTGTTATTTTTTTAACATCTTCTATGATTCTATTTTATTCCATTGTGTTTTTTTGTCAATCTTTTTTTTGTTATTTTTTTAACTTTTATTTTTTTTAACATTTTCATCCTTTTATCTACATATAAATTATCTTTTTTCATATCTCTTTATTTTTTTCATAATAAGTTCAATAAAAAAAGCAAATGCGATTGTTATCTTAATAACAATCGCATCATATCTAGCTATTCCTAATTAAATTCTGTTACTATATCCTTATTAACTATTCCCGTTTTATTAAAGATAATTTCTTTAATAAAATTACTCTCATCATTTGTAACATTTAGAAAAATTTCTTTATCATTAGTAGTATTAATGACTATGTATTTATTATTACCTAGTGTATTCTGAACCGTATTTATTGATTTAATTTTATTCCAAGATAAAAAGTTTCCATTCTCACATACAATGCCTTCTTCATACATAACAGGCTTTATATAAATACTTAAAATAAAATTTGCAATTAAAAATATGCTTAATACATATATTACCCATTTGTTCAAAATTCCTGATTCATTATAAAATTGATGCAATCTCATACTTAGCATATATTTACCAATAATTATTTCTTCTTGACTCTTTTTAGTTAACCCTATTATGTTTACAATCAAAATAACTATTCCCAACAAAGGGTAATATCTTCTTCTACCTTTAAAACTATATACCATTTTGGAAACTTTTGTTCTACTAATAACTTTCTTAACTAAAACAAAAATAAAATTATATACGCTATATCCCCCCAAAACTACAGCCATCATCATAAGTACATCTTTCCACATTTCTTCACCTCATAGTTAATTAACATATTTGTATTATATAAATATGATTTAACATTACGAGTAGATTTATTCATTTATCCTTTTAAGTTAATAATATACAAAAAAAATAGACATCCTTACTTGATGTCTATTTATATATTACTTTATAAGATGATATTTCTCTTCAAAAAATCCAGATATCTTCTTTAATGCAGAAACTAATACAGTTTCTTCTTCTATTGAAAAGCTATCAATTGTATATTTTATCATGTCATTATGAAATTCTTCATGAAATTTATATACTTCTTTTCCTTTTTCTGTTAACGTTATCAATACAACTCTTCTGTCTTCTTCGATTCTTCTTCTATCAACATAACCTTTTTTTATAAGCTTATTGATAGCAGTAGTTAGTGTTCCTACTGTGATGCTTAAATCATAAGCTACCTCACTCATAGTTCTTTCCTTATCTATTGATATAGCTTCAATAACATGAATTTCTGTTACTGAAAGATCTGAAAACTCACTATTCTGTAAACATTTTTCTTCAATATCTAAAATATCCCTAAACAACTGAACTAATAATTTGTTCAATACACTTTCTGACTCTCTTCTATTAGTCATCAATTTCACTCCCATTTAAATACTAATCTTATTCTAATAATAATAAATATCATTTAAACTTTCAATCAAATTTTAACTTTTTTCAACAATTTATTATTTTAACTAGTTAGTTACCTTTATCATCATTTCCATATAATTCTATATATTCCTCTAATCCTCTTAAAGGATTTAACTCTTCATCTTCCTTCATATACTCTTCAAATATATAATCAAGGTCTATAGCTTTATTTAAATCCTCAAAAGCTTTATGTAATTCTTTTATATTCACATAAAAGCATGCTCTATTATAATATAAAAATCCTTGATTAGGATTTTCTTTTATTCCTTCACTAATAATTTCAATAGCTCTCCTAAATTTATTTTTCTCTCTATATAAAATAGAATAATTCAAATAACTATATGGAAATTTAGGATTTTCATTAATCGATTTTTTATAAAATTCTTCAGCTTCTTCCTCTTTTTTAATCTTACCCATGAATACTCCCATATTAAAAAGTATTCTAAAATGTTTATGATCTATTTGTAATGCCTTCTCCATATATTTTATTGCCAGTGTAATTTCTTCTAATTCATCATAAATACAACCTAAATTTGCATTTGCCCATAAATCATTTGGATTTATACTCAACACCTTACTATAGCATTCTATAGCTTTTTCTTTCTCCCCTATTTCGTCATAACAATTGGCTAAAAAGAAATATGCTTTATCATAGTTCTTATCAATAGCTATAGCTTTTTTATAGTACTCTATCGCTTCTAGGTAATTTTCACTTTCATCAAATAAAACACCTATTCCATAATAAGCTGTCGCCTCTTTGTCATTAATACTTAAAACTTTTTCATACATCTTTTTTGATAGTACAGGATTTCCAATTTTATCATACAATAACGCTATATCCAAAATCAGCTCAATGTCCTCTTTTCCTTCCTCACATTTATGAGCCATTTTAAAAAACTTCAAAGCCTTCAGATCATTTTTTTCAGCTAAAAAACCTCTAGCTATACTTATATAATTATTAAATAAATATGCCTTATTCATAGTAGTACCTTCCTATAGTAAAATTCACAATAAGTATAATACCTATTGTGAATTCTTTAATATCTCTTTAATTCCCCTATTAATCCTTCTATAGCTTAAAAATTCAATCAAAGAAATTGCTAAAATTAATATAAACCAATCCATATTAAAAGCTATAGCTATACTTGCAAAGAATATATATACACTTCCTATGAGGCCATAATTTTGTCCTATCCATTTATTTAAAATTGGTAAAGATTCCACTTGACCTTTTTCAAAATCATAAAGAAATTGTATAAATCTACACACCCCTTCAGATTTTGCAAAAAGACTTATGGATAAACCTATTAAAAATTCAATTATTCCAATTACTATAATTACCCCATTGAACATAATTTATAACCTCTTTATTTTCCACAACACTTTTTGTACTTTTTACCACTACCACAAACACACGGATCATTTCTTCCTATTTTACTCTCGTTAACAACTCTTTGTTCATTTTTCTTTATTTCATTTTCACTATTTCCCTTTAAAGTCCATCTTTTAATGCTTTTAGCGAAAATCTCTAATTCATATTTAAATATTTCTTTTTCTTCCTCAGATTCAATTTCGTATGCTTCTAGGAAGCATTCTATAGCTTCTTCTTTTGACATCTCATTTTTAATAGCTATTATAAATGAATCCATCTCTTCTCTTAGGATATTATTATCTATAACAAATAATTCCTTAAAAACTTTTTTTAATTTTTCAGCTTGTTTATTTTCTTCAATATAATCTGGTTCCCCAGCCTTAATTAAACTTTTCTTATCAAATTTATAGTAATCACTATTACATAATTTCTGAGCTTGTATTAACTTTTCAACATCTTCAACATCTATATGATATAAAACTTCTTCATCAATTACATAATCATAACCTAGTTCTTCACCATTTAAAGCTAAAGCTTTTATAAAGTCTATATCAAATTCACATAAAAATACTTTTTCTAAAGTATCTTTTATGTTATTTATATCCATAACACCGTAATAATATATCATACCTGCAATAGATCTTATTATCTCTTTATTTAATCTAGCCTTTTGATACAATTCTCTGTTTATCTTTTCTTCAAATAATTCCATCATTTCTTTAGGTAATATTACAAAAAGTTCATCATCAATAGTTCCTGTAAATACTAATCCTCTATTTCTTAGGTAATTAGAATACACTATATCATTACATTCATACACTTTTTGCCCATTATTATCTATAAGATCCTCTATAAATTTTAAAGTATCTTCATCCATAATACTTAAAGCTTGTTCGTACTTTTCTAGTACTATAGTTTTTATTCTCTCAACAACTTCCGCCTTTTTTAAAGATGTTAACCCTTTAATGGAATATCTTTTAGCTACTCTAACTAATTCTTCCTTCGTCATTTTTTCTAATAAAGACTCTAATGAGTTATCTTGAATATTACTTTTCCATAATCTCTCAACCTCTTTAATATCTGCCTTTATTATTTCCTCTTGTATTTTATTATTATCTGCCATATTATATTAAGTCACCTCATATCATATTCTGAAAAAATCACATATACAATTATATATGTTTTTTTAATATAGTCAAAATTTTTTACAACTCTCTAATCAAATCAATAATCTTTTCTATTCTTTAATTAAATATTTATCTTATTTTTTTACCACAGTATGGGCAGTAAATATAGTCTCTTTCTAGTTCTCTTCCACATCTAAGGCATTTGTTATTAATTGCATTATTATTTTCATAATTAGCACCTTGAAAATCTTTTAAATCCCAGTAGCTTATCTCATAACTCTCATCATGTTCAATACTCTTTCCTTTCTCTTTAGATATACTATATACATGATCACAATTATTATATATAACATAATATTTCTCATTCCATTTAAACAAAGGAATAAAGAAAAAGTGAAAAAAACTATATACTTTAATTATTTTACCTTCTATGTAGTCATTGCAACCCTTACAATATATTCTTTGTGTTTCTTTTATTATTTTTTCTTTATTCTCTATACCAAATACCCCTATAAAAAACATTCTTACCTCCATAAGTTATATCATTACTTTAATTATATCACAACAAAATAAGCAACTAACTTCATAAATTATCTGCAAATCAAAAAAAAGAATTGCCTTATGAAAAATTCATACGACAACTCTTCCTACGTAACCCTGTCGGGCTATTAATAATATTTACTTATTTACTTACTTTTATTCTTTATTGCCTTTTAACATTTCACCTATTGCAGCTATACTTCCTAAAGATGATAATGTCTCATTAGGTAAAATTAACTTATTAGCTGGGTTGTTTGCCATTTCTTTAAGTGCTTCAACTTGCTTTAACGCTATAACTGTTTCATTAGTTCCTGATTCAATAATAGCCTGGTTTACTTTCCTTATAGCTTCTGCTTCTGCAATAGCTATTTGTTCTATAGCTTTAGCCTTACCTTCAGCTTCAAGTAATTGAGATTCTCTTAAACCTTCTGCCCTTCTAATATTAGCTTGCTTTTCAGCTTCTGCTGAAAGAATCTTAGCTTGCTTTTCCCCTTCTGCTCTTTCAATTTGAGATTGTCTTTGACCTTCAGCTTCTAATATTGCTGCTCTCTTATCTCTTTCTGCTTTCATTTGCTTTTCCATTGCTTGTTGTATCTCAGCAGGAGGTATTATATTTTTAATTTCAACTGATAGTATTTTTATACCATAAGCATCTGTAACTTCATCGATTATACTTAAAAGATCTGAATTTATCTTATCTCTTCCTGATAATACTTCATCTAAACTCATGTTACCAATAATATTTCTCATATTAGTTGTTGCTGAATAAACTATACCTGACTTAAAATCCTCTATATTATATACAGCATCTTTTGCATTTAACATTTTATAGAATATTACATTATCAACTGATATTTTAACATTATCTTTAGTAATAACTGATTGAGGTGGTACATCTAAAATTTGTTGTTTAGTAGATACTTTTTTTCTTACAAAATCTACACCTGGAATCATAAAATGCCAGCCTGGCTCTAATATCCTATGAAATTGTCCTAATCTTTCAACTACATATAAATAACCTGTGTTTACAACTTTGATAGATGATAGTAATACTAATAATACTATCAATAATAAAACTCCAATTACTATTAACTTAATCATACTATTTCTCCTTTAATTCAACTATTAACTTATTTCCTTCTATTCCTGTTATAACAAATTGATCATCTTTATTTATCTTATTGCCTTTGTTATACGCTGTCCAATATATTCCGTCTACTTTAATTTTAGCTTTCTCAACTATCTCTTCATTCGCCTTCATAACTCTTCCTATATATGTTTGTTCCATAGTAAGGGTATGATTTTTTTCTACTTTAAATTTTTTCTTAGCCCAAGGATATCCTATAGCAATTAAAATTATTCCTGTTATTAAGAATACAATAAATTGCCATGCCATACTTACGCCAAAGAATGATAAGATTATTGCTGCTAATGCTCCTATAGAAAACCACATAAATATAAAGCTACTTGTAACTACGTCAATTATTATTGCGACAACCGCAACTACTAACCAGATAATAACATCTAACATAGTCCTCCCCCTTTCTTTAATAATAAAGTATTTATGCATTAAATATTATAGTAAAAAACTTTGTTGATAAATTTATTATATAGTATTTTCCAACAAATTGATATTTATATATTTTATTTACTATGATTACATTATATGCTATCTTTTATTTTATTGCAAGTTATTTTTTATCTTTTTATAGGTTATTTTAAACCATTTAATGTGATAGTTTTAATTTTCCTTTTCTTTTCGTTGATTTTATAGCGTTTTCCTTTTATTATTGACTTATATGTATTTTATTAACTTTTTAATCTAATACTAAACTATATTTAACATACGGAGATGATAAAATGGATTTTATAAAAGTAGGTGCAGCTTGTCCTAAAACTAAAGTTGCCGATATAGCTTATAATATAGAGAATATATATACTTGTATTGAAGATGCTAAAAAGCAAAATATTAAATTTCTAGTTTTCCCTGAATTATCTGTTACATCCTATACTTGCGGAGACTTATTTTTAAATTCTTCACTTTTACGTGCGTCTTTAGATGGTTTAGAATCAATAGCAAAAAATAGTATAAATAAAGATATGCTAATAGCTGTTGGTGCTCCATTACTATATAATAATGTATTATATAACTGTGCTTATTTAATTTTCGAAGGAGACATTTTAGGGATCGTGCCTAAATCTTATATTCCTAACTATAGTGAATTCTATGAAAAAAGATGGTTTACCCAAGGTGTCAACATAACAGACCAAAAAGTTAACCTTTCATTTCAAAAAGATATTCCTTTCGGCACAAACTTAATATTTAATGCTGGAGATTATAAATTTGGAGTTGAGATTTGTGAAGATTTATGGGTAACTATTCCCCCTAGTTCTTATCTTTCTTTAGCTGGGGCTAATATTATAGGTAATCTTTCTGCATCTAATGAACTAGTTAGTAAAAAAGATTATAGAAAATCATTAATTTCAAATCAAAGTGCTAGATGTATTTCTTCTTATATTTATTCATCAGCTGGTGTACACGAATCTACTACTGATCTTTTATTTAGCGGTCACCTTATCATTGCTGAAAATGGCTCTACATTAGAAGAAAACTCTAGGTTTCAAAGAGACAATGAAATTATTTCTTCTTGCATAGATATATTTAAATTAAATTCAGAGCGATTAAAAAACTTGAGTTTTAGGGATTCTTCATCTTTCTTATCTCAGTCATTTAAATATATAGATTTTACTTTTAAAGATACTAAAATTAATAAATTTGCACGATATATAGATAAACATCCTTTCGTTCCATCAAATATTCACGAACGAGATGAAAGATGCAAAGAAATCTTTAATATACAATCATCAGCTCTTGCCAAAAGATTAGAGCATGTAGGTTTGAAAAAAGCTGTCATAGGAATTTCTGGTGGACTTGATTCTACTTTAGCATTATTAGTAATAGCTAAGACATTTAAACTTCTTGGTATTGATAATAAGAATATTATAACTATTACTATGCCAGGCTTTGGAACTACAGATAGAACTTACAATAACGCTTTAACTCTATGCAAAGAACTTAACTGTGATCTTAGAGAAATAAATATAGTTGAAGCATCTCTTCAACACTTTAAAGATATAGGTCATGATAAAGATATACACGATGTGACTTATGAAAATGTTCAGGCTAGAGAAAGAACTCAAATACTTATGGATTTAGCAAATAAAGAAGGGGGATTACTTATAGGTACAGGAGACCTTTCTGAGTTAGCATTAGGTTGGTGCACTTATAACGGAGATCATATGAGCATGTACTCTGTAAATCCGTCTATTCCTAAAACTCTTGTAAGATATTTAGTTAAGTATGTAGCTGAAAATGAATCTAATAAAGATGTTTCTGAAACATTATTAGATATCTTAGATACCCCTGTAAGCCCTGAATTATTACCTAAAGACAGCGAAGGAAATATATCTCAAAAGACAGAGGATATAGTAGGTCCTTATGAACTTCATGATTTCTTCCTATATCACTTTATTAAACATGGCTCTTCTAAAGAAAGAATTTTATTCTTAGCAGAAAATGCCTTTAAGAGTGACTATTCAAAAGAAGAAATTCAAAAGTGGCTAGATAAATTTATATATAGATTCTTCACTCAACAATTTAAACGAAGTGCTTTACCAGATGGTCCTAAAGTTGGTACTATCTCTTTAAGTCCTAGAGGAGACTGGAGAATGCCTTCTGATGCATCCTTCGCTTCATTCAAATAAACTTTCTTGTATAAAATAAAAGAGTGGATTTAATTTCCACTCTTTTTGTTTAACTCTAACTTCAGTTCTACATTAGCTTTTGGTATATATTCTAACATAATACTTTTATCATCTAATTCTTCTATTTTAAACTCATCTTCCGAACTTTTTTCTAATTCTATTTGTTCTAATATTTTATTAGTTGTCGTACTTACTATATTTATACTAGTAAACTCATCTTTATCTAAACTAGATAAGATTATATACTTCCTTCTATTATTATCATAAACATCTATCATTGCTATGGAGTTATCACTTTTTATAACTCTATCCATGCTAAAAACTTTATATTTCCCAAGCTCTGTTACATTCTCATAATATACAATCATATTATCATTAGTATTTATTTTATAAAATATTAATGTACCATTATCATATTCACGCTCACCAATAATAGTTATTTTATCTTTATAATCTTGTCCACTTTCTTTAAATAAAAACTCTTCTAATTGGATTTCTAAATAATTATCAGTAGCATAAGTTAAAAACATAAACCCACCATTCATCAACTTAAAAACTCCAAAGATAATTATTAGTATTATAGATATACTCATTGAAATTAATATAATCTTTCTTTTCTTTGCCATCCCCTCACTCCTAATACCCTAATACCATTTATGCTCCTCTTACTTCCCTTAATTTTTCTTCTACAGTCTTTATAAGTTTCTCTTTATCTTCTTCATTATTAACTACATCTAAGTTGTCCATATCTATTATTACAACTTCTGATGCATTATAATAATTATTTATCCAATTATCATAATCTTCCCATAAGAAATGATAATAATCTCTTAAACTATCATCAATTTCAAAATCTCTTCCCCTTAAATTTATTCTTTTCATTACAGTCTCAAAAGAACCTTTTAAGTATACCATAACGTCTGGAGCCTTCTTTGGAAGTTCATCTAGCTCACTCATCATATTATTTAATAAACCTTCATATGTTTGCATTTCTAATTCTGATATCCTACCAAGCTCCATATTTTTCTTTGCAAAATACCAATCTTCATAAATTGATCTATCAAGAATGTTGTTGTCATGATGAAGAGCATCCTTTATACTCTTGAACCTTGTATTTAAAAAATATAATTGCAATAAAAACGGATATCTCTTTTTTGCTATTTCTTCTTCAGACTCACTATAAAATAATGGTAAAATCGGATTATCATCTACACTTTCATAAAATACCTCCGATTTAAAATGTTCACCTAATATTTCCGCTACAGAGCTTTTTCCTAGCCCTATCATTCCGCCTACTACTATCACCATATTTCACCTATCCTTCATCTTATGTGCCGATTACACTCTTTTAAGCTATTAATTTAAATATCCTCTAGGATTTCTAATAACCATATTAAATGCATTTGAAACTTCTGTTATAACATCTTCATAGCTTAAATAAAGTGCTAATTCTATTTCTTTATAATCTTCACTTGTATTTGTAATTTTACCGTATATTATTTTACCCCAATCCATAAGATTTTTCAAAATATTATTTTCTTTACTTTTTATATATCCAACAACAAAACCATTATTATTAAAAATCGATATTTTTTCATCATCTTCGTTATTTATATCAACTTTTAGATATACTATATCTTCTTTGGATAATTCTTGCCTAAATTTAATAATATCCTTGTTTTCTGTTTCATTAATATATATATCAGTTAAATATATATCTTTAGCATGAGTTTTCACCTTATATTTATCTATATTTTCTCTTTCTATCTTTACTGAATCGCCTTTTATCAATAATAGGAAATCTCTTAAACCTCTCTGTTGGTAACTATCCTTTTCTAATTCATAAGCCTCCTTGATTTTTTCAATTGAATAATTATCAAGCTCTTCTTGAATGCCTTTTAAATTATTTAAAGCTTCTATTTTTGTTTTTATATATCTAGCCTTAAGAGCTAATAAGTTTAACGTTTTGAATTCTTTATAGCTTTTATCCATATAAATTATTATTAATAAGAAACAATAATCATCAAGGTAGTCAATCTTAAAATCATCATCATTTATAGTTGAATTTATATCAATTATTTTATCAAAATCTAATTTATTTAAAGCAAAGTCAACTAACTTATTTCTATCTTCATCATTCCCATAACTCATAATATAATTAAATAATGAGACATCAAGTGGATTTTCTTCAAGTATTTCTAACACTTCATCAAAAGATAAATAAATATCTAAAGCCATTGCTACATCTACAATTTTGCTTATTTCAGTGTTATTAGATTTTATACTTTCTTTTAAAAGATCTATATAATCATTCTTTACAAAACTTTCTATTGCATAATCTAAAATTTCCTCTTCCTCTTTTGATAAATCTAATTTATCAATCAAATTACTTTCACCATCAATCTTATAAAAAAGAGAAAATAAAGCACACATAACATATATATTATCAAAGGTATACTTATACTTTTTAAAATAAGAATAATATATATATATTAAGTCAAAGGATATAGTGTTTATGAAACTGTCTCTTAAATCATATAATAATAATAAATTTCTAGTTAATATCTTATACATTTTATTTGTTTTTTCTTCTTCATCAAAATATTGTACATAATCAACCTTATTAAAAGAAATTGTAGCTAAGAATTCTTGTAAAAATATATTTTTTATACCATCTCCTAGAATCCAACTTTTAATTTCTTTGCTTATCGGTTCAATTTTTGAATATGAAATTACTCGTCCATATCCTGTAGATTTTTTTGCAATCTCAAAAATTATAGAATTACACTTTTCATATCCTTTTATCCCCTCTATAGAATAGAAAATGAAATCATTATGATTAGAAAAAATCTTTAATATTTCTAGACCTTCGTCATTATTACTAAATCTAAGCATTAATAACCCTAACTTTATAATCTCAAAATCCTCATAATTCTTTATAAAAAAAACAGCTAAATTGTGAATTTCTTCTTTTAAAAATATTTCTTCTTTAATCAATACATCTAATTTTAATAAGAACTTTTTATAAAAATTAATTATTTTATATCTATTTACATAGTTTAATATTGGAGCTATATCTTCAATATAATCAATGATTAACTCTATTAACCCATCTGCAACTTCACTTTGCATAGTTTCTGTAAAATATTCATTGCTATATATTCCATCACACTCATCTTTACCTGCTACATTAAGATCCTGCTTTTTATACGGTTTGTATTTATTTTTATTCCAATGCTTTTCTAAATTAATATATATTTCTGTAATCATAAATAATACCCCTTAAACATTTAGTCATAATAATTATATCAAAATATATAAGTAAAAAAAAGGAAACTACACAATGTAGTTTCCTTTTAATTTACTTAACTTTTAAATTATCTAAATATTTAACTGAACTTAATGCTGCAATATTACCTTCACCAGCAGATTTTATATATTGATAAGGCTTACCTACACAATCTCCTGCTGCAAAACATCCTGCAATATTTGTCTTCATCTCTCTATCAACTTTTATATGTCCATCCTCTATCTCTAATCCTGGAACTAACTGTCCTGGAGAAATAGTATCCTTTAGAACAAAAACTGCGTCAGTTTCTAAGTCACTATTTTGCAACTTAAGTTTATTAACTTTTATATCACCAATTATTTCAATTGGTTTATCATTAATAACTTCAATATTATCATTTAATTCATATTCAGCTTTATACATAGGAATATAGTAAAGTTTACTTGCAAGCTCACTTACATATCTAGCTTCCTCTTCTGCCTCTTTGTTATAACCTATTATCGTTACAACTTTACCTTTATAAAGAGGTGCATCACAAGTAGCGCAATATCCAACACCTTTTCCTAAAAACTCTAATTCACCACTTATAGCTTTTGTATATTCCATACCTGTAGCTAAAATTAAAGTCTTAGCTTCATACATTTTTTCATTTACCATTAAAGCAAAATAATCACCCATAGCATAAATGTTATTTACTCTCTCGTGTGTTATTTTTATCTCCATAGCATCTAAGTGTTCTTGAAACTTATTCTTAATCTCTTCACCATTCAAGCCATAGAACCCAAGATAATTATTTACCTTTGGTGCTTTAACTAATTTATTAGTTAAGTTTTTATTTCCAAACACTATAAACTTTTTATTACGGATCTTCGCATTTAATGCAGCTGATAATCCAGCAGGTCCACTCCCTACTATAGCAATATCATATCTTTCCACTAATATCACTCATCCTATACGTGTTTAGCAATAGCATCTTTTAATTGTGGCTTAGGCATAAATCCAACTAAAGTATCTACTGGAGCACCATTTTTCATAATTAGTATAGTAGGAATACTAGCTATTCTAAATTGATTTGCTAAATTTGGATTTTCATCAACATTAACCTTTACAAATTTAGCATTAGTTATTTCTCCAGCAACTTCTTCAAATATTGGAGCAATCATTTTACAAGGACCACACCATGAAGCCCAAAAATCTACTACTGAAACTCCATCAAAATTTAAAACCTCAGCTGAGAATTCATTTTCTTGTACATGTTTAACCATAATTTTTCCTCCTAGTGTACCCCCATGGGGTATATTGTTTAAGTTCATTTTACTCTTTTAGATATTTTTAGTCAATATTAACCTAGTATATTAACAATCTTATTTTATCCAACTATAACCCTTTTTATATTAACTTTTAACTAACTACAGCATATCTGTTTAGTTCAGCATAAATTCCACTTTTTCTTATTAATTCTGTGTGGCTTCCTCTTTCTTCTATACCATTTTCTGTTAAAACTATAATTTCATCTGCATTCTTTATAGTAGATAATCTATGTGCTACAACAATAGTAGTTCTTCCTCTACAAAGTTCCTCTAAAGATTTTTGTATTAAGTATTCAGTAGTATTATCTAAGGCTGAAGTAGCTTCATCTAGAATTAATATTGGCGGATTTTTAAGGAATACTCTCGCAATAGATATTCTTTGCTTTTGCCCTCCTGACAGTTTAACACCTCTCTCACCAATAAATGTATCATAACCATCTTTTAATCCCATTATATACTCATGAATATTTGCTCTTTTGGCTGAATCTATAATTTGCTCATCTGTTGCATCTTGTTTTCCATATTTAATATTATCTTTAATAGTTCCAGTGAATAAAAATACTTCTTGCTGTACAACTCCTATGTTATTTCTTAAAGAAGATAATGTTAAATCATAGATGCTTGTACCATCAATTTCTATATCTCCACTATCCACATCATAGAATCTAGGTATTAAATTACAGAAAGTAGACTTACCACCACCTGATGGCCCAACAAGCGCAAGCATTTTTCCACTTTCAATCTTTAAGGATACATTTTCTAATATCTTATTATCCTCATAACTGAAGTTAACATTCTTAAATTCTATTTCACCTTTAACGTCTTTTATATCAATAGCTATATCTTTTTCCTTTTCTATATCTTCTTCTATTATTTTGATGAATCTCTTAAATCCAGTCATTCCACTTTGATATTGCTCCATAAAGTTTACTAGCTTCTTGATAGGCTGAGTAAATAACTTTATATAAAGCATATATGCAAGAAAATCTCCTATATCTATGATATTATAAAAAGTAAATATTCCACCTGCTATTAATACAACATAATCCAAAAAATCTATTCCAAAATTAACTCCTGCAAAATACTCAGCCATTACCTTATAAGCCCTTTCTCTTGCCGCCTTAAATTTTTCATTTCCTTTTTTAAATTTCTTTTTTTCATAGCTATGGGATACATATGCCTTTGATATTCTTATACCTGAAATTGAATTTTCTAAAGTTGAATTAACCTCTGAAGTTTCTACTCTTGTTTCCATAAATGCATTGTTCATTCTTGTTCTTTGCTTCCAAGTAAACAAAACTATAAATGGTACAAAGGCAAATATTATTATTGTTAGAGGTAAATTTATTGTACTTAAAACTATAAAAGATCCTATAAGCATTACTATAGATATAAATATATCTTCTGGACCATGATGTGCAAGTTCAGACACCTCCATAAGGTCATTTATCATTCTGCTCATCAAATCACCAGTTTTATTATTGTCGAAATATGAGTTAGGCAACTTTTGCAAATGGTCAAACATATCTTTTCTCATATCTGCTTGCATTCTAACTCCAACTACATGTCCATAATAATTCATGAAATATCCACAAGCTGCTTTTATTAAGTAAATTATTAAAAGAGTGATAGCAAAAACTCCAATAGTTCTAATATCTCTATTTGGTACTGCTTCATTTACTAGTTCTCTAGTCATCATAGGGTAAAACAAATCTACTCCTGATGCTATAGATGCTACTAGCAAATCTAAATAAAATAGTTTTTTATATGGTTTGTAATATGATATAAATTTTTTTATCATCGAACTCCCCCTTTATCAGTAATTTTAATTTATATCTTAATTAAACATTATACATATTTTTGATTTTTATAACAATATATGAAATATTCTTCCATCGATACTTATGAATTAAGTCATTATTATAATACGACTTTAATACCCTAATTATATAAAGTTTTTTATTTTATAAATTATTAATTATTAGGGGTGATATTAATGTATTCTAATGAACCTATCGATAAAATTATATCTCATTTTGATACAAATATAACCAATGGCCTTTCTTCTAAAGCTGCTGAAGAACTCTTATCTAAAAATGGTAAAAATAAGCTGATTGCTAAAAAGAAAAAAACTCTCTTAGAACTTTTTCTTTCTCAAATTAATGATGTTATGATATATATACTTATTGCTGCAGCTCTTATTTCTGCTCTTGTAGGAGAAGTAAGTGATTCCATCATTATAGTTATTGTGATTCTTATAAATGCTATTATAGGCGTTGTTCAGGAAAATAAAGCCGAAAAAGCTTTAGAAGCATTAAAATCTCTATCCACACCTAAAGCCCTCGTAAAAAGAGATGGAAATATACTTGAAATCCCTTCTGAAGATGTTGTATTAGGTGATTTAGTTATTATCGATGCTGGTAGATATATTCCTGCAGACTTAAGATTAATAGAAAGTATAAATCTTAAAGTTGATGAATCTGCTTTTACTGGTGAATCACTACCTGCCGAGAAAGATTCCTCTATAGTTTTATCCAGCGATGATGTTGCAATTGGTGATAAATCAAATATGGCATTTATGTCTACTTTAGCTACTTATGGAAGAGGAAGTGGCATTGTAGTCTCTACAGGTATGGATACTGAAATAGGTAAAATAGCGAAAATGTTGGATACAGAAAATGATAATATAACTCCACTTCAAAAAAACTTAGCTCATCTTGGTAAAATTTTAGGTATAGGGGCAGTATCTATCTCTATATTAATGTTTATAATCTCCATGTTTCAAGGTAGAGATTTTCTTCAAATGTTTATGACATCAATAAGCTTAGCTGTAGCAGCTATCCCGGAAGGTTTACCTGCAACTGTTGCTATTGTTCTTGCATTAGGCGTTCAGAGAATGAGTAAAGAAAATGCTATAATAAGAAAATTGCCAGCTGTTGAAACATTAGGGTCAGTAAATATTATATGCTCAGATAAAACAGGCACATTAACTTTAAATAAAATGACTGTTAAAAAGGCTTTTGTAAATAATATTTCTATTGATGTAAATGAACTAAATCTTAATAAAAATGAAGATAAAATTCTTGTGGAAGGTATGATATTATGTAATGATGCAACTTCAATAAAAGAATCAAAAAGTGGTGATCCTACAGAAATAGCTTTACTTGATGTTGGCAATAAATTTAACATTTTAAAAGATTCACTAAACTTAAATCATAAAAGAGTAAACGAAATTCCTTTTGACTCTGAGCGTAAACTTATGACTACAGTAAATTTATATGAAAATAAATACCGCGTTTTTACTAAAGGTGCTATAGATAATATACTTAAACTCTCAACCCAAATACTAAAAGATGATAAAGTACTACCTTTAAATGATGAAGAAAAAAAATTAATCTTAACTGCATCGAATAAAATGTCTGATTCTGCTTTAAGAGTTTTAGCTCTTGCATATAAAGATACAAAAGACCCTTCTGAAAATAGTAACTTAGAAGATAATCTAACTTTTGTAGGCTTTATGGGTATGATTGATCCTCCTAGAAAGGAAGTTAAAAATTCTATTGCCACAAGTAAAGCTGCAGGTATTAGGACGGTTATGATAACTGGAGATCATAAAAACACTGCCTTTGCTATAGGTAATGAGTTAGGTATAGCTAATAATATTTCAGAAGCCTTATCTGGAAGTGAAATAGATTCTTACAGTCAAGAAGAGTTTAATAAAATAGTAAATACTTATAATATTTTTGCAAGAGTATCTCCAGAACATAAAGTAAAAATAGTTAAAGCTTTAAAATCTCATGGAAATATTGTTTCTATGACTGGCGATGGCGTTAATGATGCTCCATCATTAAAATTTGCTGATATAGGTGTTGCTATGGGAATTACAGGAACTGATGTAGCAAAAGGTGCAGCTGATATGATTCTTACTGATGATAATTTCTCAACTATTGTAAAAGCAATAGAGGAAGGGAGAAATATATTTAACAATATAAAAAAATCAATCGTATTTTTACTTAGTAGTAATTTAGGTGAAGTAATAACTCTATTTACCGCTATATTACTTAATTGGGCTTCTCCATTATTGCCCATCCACATATTATGGATAAATCTTATTACAGATAGCTTGCCAGCTTTAGCACTTGGTGTAGATCCTAAAGATCCTAATGTGATGTCAGAGCCTCCTAGAAATCCAAAGGATAATTTATTTTCAAATGGTACTGGAGTAACTTTAATACTGTTAGGAATACTAATAGGTTTTACAACATTGCTTGCATTTAAAGTTGGGGAATATTTATATCCAAACTCTTTAGCTCATGCCCAAACTATGTCTTTTGTAGTTTTAAGTGGATCACAACTTATTTTATCTTTATCTATGAGAAGTGAGAAAGAATCTGTTTTTAAAATTGGTATCTTTAAAAATAAGAAATTATTAGGAGCTATTTTTATAGGTATTCTTCTTCAGATATCTATAATATCTATTCCTCCAATCGCTAGAATATTTAATGTATTCTCTCTAACATTAAAAGATTGGCTTTTTGTATCACTACTAGCTATGATACCTTTTACTTTTTTCGAAATCTCAAAACTTTTTAGAAAAAAATAAATATTATTAATAAAACAACCACAATTGTTTGAACTTTAATTGTAGTTGTTTTATTTTTTATAAATTTCCTCTTATTACATAATTATTACCCTTGCTCATAAACATATGTTCTGTTAATATAAATATATTAATATATTTTGAAGGTGATTTAATGGATATAAACGATAAATTGAGAATATTAAGTGATGCAGCTAAATATGATGTATCTTGTTCATCATCTGGTTCAAACCGTAGTTCTAAAAACGGCCAACTCGGTTCAGTTAGTACTTCTGGAATTTGTCATTCATTTACTCCAGATGGAAGATGTATCTCCCTTTTAAAAATCTTATTAACAAACTATTGTATTTACGATTGTGCTTATTGCTTAAATAGAAGATCTAATGATATAGAAAGAGCTGCTTTTACTGTAGACGAAGTAGTAGACTTAACAATAAACTTCTATAGAAGAAATTATATTGAAGGGCTTTTTTTGAGTTCCGCCATATTTAAAGATGCTAATCATACTATGGAGATGCTAACAAATATTGTTGATAAGCTTAGGAATGTCCATAATTTTAGAGGTTATATACATTTAAAAGCTATTCCTGGAGCTGATGATACGTTAATAAAAAAAGCTGGTACTTTAGTAGATAGAATGAGTGTTAATTTAGAGTTACCTTCTAGTGACTCATTAAAACTTCTTGCCCCCGAAAAAAATAAGGGCAGTATTTTTACTCCAATGAAATCTATTAAGAATAATATTATTTTGCATAATGATGAAAGAAAAAAATTCAAATCTGCTCCGCTATTTGTTCCTGGAGGGCAAAGCACACAACTAATAGTTGGTGCAACTAAAGAAAGTGATTTTAACATATTAAAATTAAGCGAAAACCTTTATAATAAGTTTTCACTTAAACGTGTTTATTACTCTGCGTATATACCTGTAAATAGTGATAAAAATCTACCTACTATAAAAACTCCACCAACATTAAGAGAACACCGCTTATATCAAGGTGATTGGCTTCTTAGACTTTATGGATTTAAGGCTAATGAATTACTAGATAATAACTCTCCTAATTTTGATATTAACTTTGATCCTAAAACTAATTGGGCTATTAATAATATTCATCTTTTCCCTGTAGAAATAAATAAAGCACCCTACGAAACTCTTATAAGAATTCCAGGTATAGGTATAAGAGGTGCTAGAAAAATAATTAGCTCTCGTCGAATCGCATCTTTAGATTTTTATGACTTAAAAAAATTGGGTATAGTCTTAAGAAGAGCTCAGTATTTTGTTACTTGTAAAGGAAAATATTTTGGATCTGTATCTATGGACGGTGAAAAAATCAAAAAAGTTTTAACCCCTAAAGTAGACTTAAACATTATAGATAACAATCATGAACAGCTTAGCTTTTTGGATAACAATACCACTATCCTACCTTCTTTTAATAAGTTAACATTATTAAAAGATAGAACATCTTCATTAATAGGAGAAATATAATTATGCTAAATGAATATTTATACGATGGATCTTTTGAAGGTTTATTAACATGTATTTTTTATTCTTATTCATCTAAGTCTGAAGTAAAAATAACGAAAACTAAAAATTATTTACCTAATCTTATTTCATCTCCTATAGAGATTGTAACTGAAATAGATAAATTTAAAAGAGTTTATTCAAGTATAAGGGACAAACTTAGTTATACTACATTAAAAACTATTTATTATCTTTACTTAAGTGATATTAATGATATAGAAACGTTAATATACAAATATATTAAACTATGTTACACCTATGGAAATGATATTAACTTAGCTAAAAATAACGAAATAATATCCTTAGTTGATAAGTATTACAGAAGGATTTCTTTAGAGGCCCATCGTTTCACAGGCTTTGTTAGATTTAAAAAAATAAAAGAGGATTTATATTATAGTTCTATAGAACCTGATTACAATATTTTACCTATAATATCAACACATTTTATAGAACGCTTTTCTGATCAAAACTTTATAATTCATGATTCAAAAAGAGGAATTGCTCTTTTTTATAATAAAAACAATAGTATAATAACTAATTTTTCTATGGATAAATCAAAAAACTTATTAAACAATTCTAATGATGAATTTGAATTGCTATGGAAAACATTCTACAATTCTGTAAATATAAAAGAACGCGAAAACTCAAGACTTCAAAAAATGTATATGCCTACTAGATACTGGCATAACTTAATTGAAGTCAAATAGTACATCTTACAATAAAAAGATGAAGCAATTAAGCTTCATCTTTTATATATTAAAAAAATCTTTAAGAATCTTTATATCTTCTTCATTAAATTCATATTTATCTATATCATTTTTCCCAATCCATTTAACCTGATTTATACTTTTATGACATGTTATGTATTCTTTTATACTCCCTCTAAATACTTTAAGACCATTACCTTCTTCTTTGAAATATTCTTTGAAAGGCTTTAAATCAAATATATTACATTTGATATCTTTATCAACAGCTTTTGTAATACATTTTTCTTCATCTTCTTTTCCCTTAATTTCTTTTCCAAATAACCCCCAAGTTTTAGTCGCACCTTTTCCTTTTCCTCTTTCAGCTACTAAAACGTTATTAAAATCATCAACTATCAGAATACTACATCTTAATACTTTTTCCATATTAGACTCCCCCTTAATTCTTAGTTATTAAATTTCTACTTAAATCATATTATTATCATTATAATATGATATTTCACAGAATAAAACACCTTTTTCCACATTTTATGTGATAATATTATGAAAAATATACTTATTTAAATCGTTTACTTAAAAATTTAAAGCAAATTTCGAAATTATTCAATAATATTTTTATTATTTTTTAATAAATTTTATTGAATTAATTTTTATCAAAATATATAATACTAACTTAAAGAGTAGTTTAGAAAGGAGTAAAAAATGGATTCAACATTTTTTCAACAGTTTTTAATGATTTCAGACATTAGAACTATTTTATTTATCGCAGTTTTAGTAGCAATATTTTTCGGAATAAGTTTTCTAGGTAAAGGAAAAACAAAACTTAAGTTTTCTACTAGAATGATTTTATCAACTGTAATAGGATTAGTATTAGGTCTATTAATACAATTAGTAGCAAAGTTCCCTACTAATCCATCTGAAATAACATGGATTAACGAGGTTTCTAAGTGGTATGGACTTATAGGTAATGGCTTTATAGATCTATTAAAAATGCTTGTAGTCCCAATAGTCTTAATCTCTATAATAAGAGTAATTATGAATATGACTCAAGATGATAATATTGGTAAACTTACAGCTTTATCTATCGGAAGTCTTTTATCAATTACAGCTTTATCTGCAATAATAGGTATAGTCGTAGCAAATATAATGAATTTAGGTGTAGGTGCAAATGTAGCTGCTGGTTCTGCAACTATAAAGGAAATAGAGCCTATAGCTGATACATTAAGAGGTTTACTACCTTCAAACATAGTAGATTCTATGGCTAAAGGAAACGTTATAGCTATAGTTATATTTGCAACGTTTATAGGGCTTTCTATAAGAAGATTAAAAGTAAAAAAATATGATAAAGTTAAAGTTTTTATAGATTTTATTGAATCTTCTTATACAATTATAACTAGCGTCGCTATAACAGTTATTAAATTTATGCCTTATGCTGTTATCGCATTATTATCTAATGTAATAGCTTCGCGTGGTATAAGTTCTTTAAAAGAAGTATTTGGGTTTATAATTGCTTTATATATTTCTGTTGCAATTGCCTTTGTAGTCCAAATGCTTATAGTTTCACTATTTAAATTAAACCCATTTAGATATGTTAAAAACGTTCTTGAAGCACTTGTGCTTGCTTTTACCTCTCGTTCAAGCCTTGGAACTTTACCTGTAACAATAAAGGTTTTAACAGAGAATGCTGGTATAAAAGAAGGTACTTCAACTTTTGTTGGATCATTAGGATCTAATATGGGTATGAATGGTTGTGCTGGTATTTATCCTGCGCTTATGGCTGTAACTTTAGCAAACATGGTAGGAAGACCTTTAGACATATCTTTCTATGCAACACTTATAATAGTAATTGTAATAAGTTCACTTGGTATAGCCGGCTTACCTGGAACTGCTATTATGGCTGTTTCAGTAGTTATTAGTGGTGTTGGCCTTGGTGAATTCTTCCCATTAGCAGCTGGTATTATAGCTATAGATCCAATTCTTGATATGGCACGTACTATGATAAATGTTAATGGAACAATGATATCTGCTGTTATAACAAGCTCAATCACTAATGACTTAGATAAAGATATCTTTAACAGTGATGAGAAATCTAATTCTAATATTGAAGATTAATTTAGATATATATTTTTTAAGCTAGTTTATAAGTTTTTTCTTATAAGCTAGCTTTTTGTATATAACAGATAAATTTGTCAATAATTTATACTGAGGTGAATTATTATATGAATTTATTAAAATATACTCCTTTTTTTATATTAATATATTTCTCATTAAGACTACTTTCAAAATTTATTGAAGAAAATATTATCTCTCTTAAAGAACAGATATCTGATGAAAAAATTGAAAGAGGTATTCTTTCAATTAAAGATTTGCAAAAAAATAATTCTGATAGATTTCTAAAAGCAATTAAATTTTATCTTTCTACTCATAAT